>CAYOKC010000006.1:5960-10508 GCA_964404415.1 uncultured Leptolinea sp.
TCCCGCCCTCACGACGGGGTTGGTCACCGCGCCCATGGGAACAAACAGCCACGATTGCCCAAGGTTGACCGGCCACCACGCCATCCAGCCCGGGTTCGCCGGTCCGTCAACCGGTTTGAAACTGGCGGAGGACTGGGCGGCAACGATCAATCCATGCAGGATCAAAAGAATGCCAAAAAAGATCTTCATTGATAGGTCCCTTCTGAAAATACCGGTTACTCTGATCACATTTTTTGTGACAGCGAAATACTTTACCAGAACCGGGAAAAATGGGGAAGATACATGGATCACTAAAATCGCGAGATTTTTTATATAATACAGGCTTTCGAATACAATTTACAGGAATTAATAATTATCGGCACCTGGCAGGTGGCCGCGCTCGACGGCGCCGGCAATACACTGTGTCTTTCATCTCCCACACGTTTCACAAAGAAGGTCACCGAACCATCGTATACCGCGGTTCCCAGGGGGGGCTGATCCCACCCCCCGGAGAATAAAATCCACACCAATCAAGTAACCGCGGGTTATACAGGTCAGTGCCTCCAGAATTGAATTTGTATATGCTGTGATTGAAGATAATACTGGAGGAAACTATGCCTGAGAACAAAACACGTCCGACAGATGAGAGCGTTTCGGCTTTCCTGGAACAAATACCAGACCAGGCGGTTCGCAATGATTGTCTCATTCTTGTCAGCATGATGAAAGAGATAACCGGCCATCCCCCGGCAATGTGGGGCGGTTCGATCGTCGGCTTTGGCACATACCATTACAGGTATGAGAGCGGCCGCGAAGGCGACATGCCGGTCATCGCGTTTTCACCCCGCAAGCAGGCGATCACCATTTATGTCAAGTGTTACCTGGACGCGTTCGCCGGGGAACTGTCAAAATTGGGGAAGCATAAGACGGGGAAGGGCTGTCTGTACATTCGCGCCCTCAAAGATATTGATCAAGACGTATTAAAAGATATTCTGATAAAAACCAGCACAGGTTATCAGACTGGATAATGTGTTCCGCGGATACCGTCACATCTGGTTGGCATACAACACAATGATCTGACGGATAACCTCAACATTATTGGCCGCCGCGCAGATGATCAGCGCGGCGAGGAACGCGTTCATGGATCGCGCCGGAAGGCCGGAAACAACACAAAAAATCCCGAGTACCAGCAGCGTAAAGTTACCGGAGTACAGGAAATACTCAATGGTTCCATTCGGCTCCACCCCGTATAAACTGTGCAGCACCAGGTTAAAAAGCACACACAGTGACAGTCCTGCGAGAAAAACCCCCCGCTCCGAAACCTGCCGGGTGGTTTTTCCGATCATCCCGCGGATAAATCCCGCCAGACCCGTCAGCCACAGGCTGAACCACAGAATGAGGCCGGCAATTCCAAAGATGGTGTATTGTGATGCCGCGGTGAACGAGATGGCCGGCATCGACCGGCCTTCCATGGCAAAGACCACAGGCAGCAGAGCGAATATGTTTACTGCCAGAAAATTCCGAAACAATTGCCGCAGGATCTCCACCGGAATCTGGAATATCAACAAACTGGCATAGTGCACGTCTTCGGTGTACGCTTCCGGCAGGAAGAAGAGGACGGATGTGGGGTAGATGGCCTTCTGGATCATCGCGAGAACCGCGGTGCCTCCCAACACGGCCGCCGTGAAGATTACTACCTTCTTCCATGGGAACCGGGTGGCATTTCCTCCGCGCGCGGCCAGGCAGGCCAACAAAAAGCAGATACCTGTTTGCGCGATATTCGTTGTGGTCACACCCAGCGAGAACACACCGGCCAGTATCCAGGGGATCAGCGGCACGGTCTTGCTTCGAAGGGAATACGCGAAGACAATCAATGTGACCAACAGGCTGCACACCGCCAGCGATGACGTGCCGGGGATGATCGACAGCAGCGATTGACTTGAAGTCACCCCGAAGAATACCGCCAGCAAAAACGCGGTAGACGGGGTTACCAGAAAAGTGGAAACCAGGAGAAAGAACAACGCGATGCCTGCGGCGCCCAATATACTGCTCAACAATACCGCCGCGAGTTCCGGGTCTCCGGTGATCCGTTGAAGCATCTCGCCAACCGGATTTACCATCAGCACAAAAATCGGGTGGACTTTCGTGCGGTAATGAAACCCGCCGTAGTACGTCATATCGTTCACGGTCCGCTGGGTATCCAGTTGAAACAGCACGTCATTTTCAGAGAATGCCGGAATCCCGGCCAGTTCGGATCCGAAATAATAATAAACAGAAGAGAAAACCACCATGAGAAGCAGGGCGGTCAACAGCCGGATCTTTACATTACCCTTACCCGGGGAGAACCGAAGCGGTTCAGCGGTGGATTGTCGAGTGTCTGTCACAACTATCCAAAATTCCTCGTCTAATGAGATCAGGCTGCCTGGCGCGCCTGGACAGGTTGTTCATTTTAGGGTCATATTCAACCGGCGGGGTATACAAAACATTATAAATGAAGCCGGATTATTGACCACAGTGTTGAACCTGTAAAAACCTGATAAATTTTAATGTGAATCCAAAACCATTCCACCGATTTGATTCTCCACAGGAACTGGAAGATAATTATCCCATCGTCCTGACCATTTCCATTTGACCGTCCAAATATTATAAGGGGACTCGATAACACCCAGACAACATGGAAATCATTTCCTGGAATTTCCTGATCTTTTTGCTGATAACCATAGCGGTGTATTACGCGCTGAACCGCCGAGCGCAAAACATTTGGCTGGTGATTGCCTCAGCGGTGTTCGTCATCACACACGGTTGGCAGAATTTGATCCCGTTGACGGTCATCGCGGTTGTCACCTGGATTGCCGGCCTGCGCCAGGCAGAAACCGGCCGCCGCTACTGGATGATCGCCGGCATCGCGGTCAACGTGACCGCCCTCGTGGTTTCCCGCGCGGCAGCCAGTCCGCTGGTGTTCCCGGCGGGCACCGTAGACCAGCTCCTCGTCCCGGTCGGAATGTCTTTTTACACACTCCAGTCCATCTCGTACCTGATCGATCTTTCACGCGGCAAGATCGCCGCTGAAAGAGACCCGGTAAACCTCACGCTTTACCTTATATATTTCCCAAAATTCCTTGCCGGGCCTATCGAGCGCCCCGGCCGCTTTCTGCCGCAGTTGAAGGAACCCCGGGTGGTTGACAATCCGAAAGCCGCCCGCGGTTTCACCTTTATCCTGTTCGGTCTGATCCGTAAAGTGGCGGTGGCGGAAGTATTGTTCACCCTCATCCCTAAAAATTTTCTCCTCACCCCGTTTGTAGATCTTCCCCTTGCCGTGGGGCTGCCGCCTTTACATGTCTCCACGTATGTCGCCCCGGTGAGCAATATTGACCGACTGATCGCGGTGGTGTGTTATGGCCTGTACCTGTACAACGATTTTGCCGGGTACACATTGATCATGCGCGGCACCAGCCTCCTGATGGGTATTGAATTGCCGCCCAACTTTCGCGAGCCGTATTTTGCCACCACCCTGTCAGAATTTTGGAGCAAATGGCACATCAGCCTGTCCTCATGGCTGCGTGATTACATTTACTTCCCGCTCACGCGACGGTTGAAAAAAGCGTCACCCGGCAGTTTCCCTCTGATCCCGGTTGCCATCCCGTTGGTGGTCACCATGTTGACGGCTGGCGTCTGGCACGGGCTGACAATTCCATTCCTGGTGTGGGGTCTGTTATACGGAGTCATGTTGACCATCGAACAACTGGTATTCCAGTGCTGTCCGGCGCTCAGGCCGCAGCAGCGGTCGGTTTTGTATCGCGTTCTATCCAGTCTGTTCACATTCATCATCGTGTCGCTGGCATGGATCCCCTTCGCGGCCGGGTCATGGCGTGAAATTGCCGCCTTCCCCGCGTACCTGTCACAACCGGTGTTGTGGGCCAGGCCACCGGAAATCAGCCCGTGGGCTGTCATAGTGGCCGCCGTCTCCTTTCCACTGGACGCGATCCAGGCGTACTACCGTGACTGGCTCTCAGAAGCCGGAATTCCGAATCTCCTGCGCGCGGCTGTCGTGGCGGCTTGCCTGATCCTTTTGTTCCTGGCCTTCACCTGGACCAGTCCATACACCTCCAACATATTCATCTATCAGGCATTCTGAAACAGCACATGAATAAGCTCTTCTCTTTCGAAACACTCAGAATACATTTCTCCCCCGGCAGGGCGGCTACGGCTGTCCTTTTGTTTGTTTTTCTTTTTCTTGGATTGCTGGAAATCTGCCTGCGGATCATTCCGGTTCCCCCGGCATTTTTCGTCCCCGGAATTGACCGCGAGCTGAACTACCCGGAGATCGACATCAAAATCTCCCTGCTGTCAGACCTGCGGCGGGGCGGTAACGTCAACTGCCTGTTGATCGGCAGCTCCATGGTCGATTTCGGGCTGGATCCGGTGTACCTGAACCAACAACCCGCCATCACCGGCATGCAAAACCCGGAGTGCTTCAACATGGCCATGAAAGCCATGAAACCGGAAGCCGTGGCAAAGATAACCCCGATCCTGGTTGAAAAGTGGGATCCTTCGCTGCTGATCATGGGGATC
>CAYOKC010000006.1:10518-27817 GCA_964404415.1 uncultured Leptolinea sp.
AGTCCGGTGGACTTCACCGGGGGGCAATCCACCATCCGAAAATTCGTCAACGCGCCGTGGATACGCTATCACGAAGGCAAACCGTCATTTGAAGGCTGGTGGATCGAGAATTCAGAGCTTTACCGGTACTGGATCTCCTTCCTGAAATACCGCGATCCCGCCTACCGTGCCGACCTGAAGCGCCAGTTGACGATGATCGACCGGTATGGAACCCAGAAAGAAGGCCGGATGCCTCGGCCGTATAAAGTGAAACGCGGGGTGGCATTTCCGGATTATCAGATTTCAGAGAGGGATATGCAGGGTTTCCTGAATATCGTTGACCTGAACTCGGATGCCGTAAAAGTGGTGGTGATTGAAATGCCCGTCCATCCGGATTTTCTCTCGTACTACATACCCGGCGGCTCAGCCGGGTATGACTATGTGTTTTTACGGCCTGTTCAGGCAATGCTTAACGGGAAAGATGTCACATTTGTGCGCACCCAGCCATACATCAAAGATGTGGTCTCTCCGGACGGGTGGAAAGACGAGCTGCACTTGAACGAAGCGGGAACGGCGCAATTCAGCCGGTGGCTGGCGGAAGAACTCGCGAAATTGCCGTGACCGCTTCATTCTTCCCTACCGGTTCACAAAATCAGGTATCCTTGGCACATGACTGATCTATCCGGCATTCTGTTGGTAGTAGTAGCTGTCACCATTTTGACGGGTTGCGTTCTGTGGTTTGTGGTTCCGTTGACCACCGGCCTTCCCTGGGTTCCGGCGCGTGAAAAACGCATCCGTAAAGCCCTGCGGATGACCGGCCTGCAGCCAGGTGAACGCTTGTTTGACCTGGGCGCGGGTGACGGACGTGTGCTCGTTTTAGCCGCCCGCGAATTCGGCGCGTATGCCGTGGGAATAGAGATCAGCCCGATACATTGCCTGATCGCCTGGCTTCGCGCGTTATTTTCCGGGAACAGCCGGCGGATCCAAATCCGGTGCGGCAGTTTTTTCTCAACCAGCATTCAGGAAGCGGATGTTATCTTCGCGTATGTCACTCCCGGCCATGCCTCCCGGCTTAGGCCCTATCTGGAGAGGCAGTTGAAGAACAGCGCCCGGGTTGTCACCCTTTCAGCCGAGATGGAAGGTTGGCAGCCCGATGACATTGACACCCCGGACCTGGTTTTTCTTTACCACATACCCCCCACACCCGGCAGTATTGCTACATACCTCTCCGCGAAGACTACAGAGTAACCGGGATCGTCAGATCTTAAAAGCAGCCAGATGCTCTTTGGCCGCCAGATAACCGGCCCGGGTCAACGCGGGGATCTGGTCGGTATTCACCAGATTGAATTCAGAAAGGTCCGGCGTGATCACCACATCGGCAAATTCGTTATACGGCCGGGCGGCGTACCGCATCGCGGCATAGTATGTGTTCATCAGCAAGTCGATCAGGTTTTCCGGCGTCCGGCGGGATTGGCTGGCGGTGAACAGGTCAACCGCGATAATCCGTTCGGCCCCCATCTCGTGAGCCAGCATGATCGGCACATTTTCCAGCAATCCGCCGTCAATCAGCATGTTGCCGGCAATATTAACCGGCGCGAAAATACCGGGGATACACGAGCTGGCCATAACCGCTTCACCCACGGGACCGTCAGTCAACCGCACGCGTTCCCCGGTCACAACATCAGATGCCACCATTCCCAACGGGATGCGGGCTTCATCAAAACGCACGTCGCCAATAAAATCATGCATGATCTCACCCAGCTTGTGGTTCGAAAGCAGTCCATACTGTGAAAGTGCCAGGCTGGCCATATCCACCCACTCCAGATCCTGCGCGATCGACTCGATTACATCCCATGGTTTCCCGAACGCATAAAGCGCGGCGATAAACGCGCCGATACTCGTCCCGGTGACGATATCGACATCGATTTCCATCTCCTGAATAGCCTGGAGCACGCCAATATGCGCCGCGCCCAGCACCACCCCGCCGCCGAGGGCGAGCCCGATCTTCTTTCTCTTTTGTTTAGCCATTCGACAAACCGATCCGTTTAATTATCCAACCTGCTGTCAAAATTATAGTAGGATTTAAGTGTATGGAGTACAGTCAAAATGATGACATCGGGAGAATGAAATGGACGATGAACGGCTTTTCAAACTTCAGGAACGCATCAATGAACTGGAAAAACGTGTGGATTTTCTATACGACCAGATGAATATTCCCCGGTCAATGGATATGTCAAACAATCTGGAATTGATCACCGCGATCCAAAGAGGTGACAAGATCGAAGCGATCAAGATCTACCGTACACATACGAAATGTGATCTCTCTGCCGCGAAAACGGCTGTCGAAGGAATGTGGAACCTGTACCATTGAAAAACAGTCAAACATTTGCCAGTGAAACCAGCCGCTACGCCCTGTACAGACCCCACTATCCGGATGAACTCTTCGCGTACTTATCCAGGCTATGCTGTAACCATGATAGTGCCTGGGATTGCGCGACAGGCAACGGACAGGCCGCGGTTGCCCTTGCCCGGCATTTCAAACGGGTTGATGCCACAGATATCAGCCCGGAACAACTTCAACAAGGTTACCCGCATCCGCGGGTGAAATACAGCCCCGCGCCGGCCGAAAAGACGGATTTCGGCGATTCCTCTTTTGACCTGGTCACCGTCGCCCAGGCTGTCCACTGGTTTGACCTGCCCCGCTTTTTCGCGGAAACAGGCAGAGTCCTCAAACCCGGGGGAATACTGGCGCTTTTCGGTTACAAATTTCCTGAAGTTGACCCGCAAACAGACGCGGTCATCGCGCGTGAGCTCCTTGACCGTGTTGATCCGTATTGGGCTGATGGCAACCGGATGTTAATGAAAGGTTACGCCGAGATCCAGTTACCGTTCCCTGAAGTTCCGGTTTCACAGTCCTTTGTGATCAAAGTTAAATGGGATCTATACCACCTGGCAGGCTACTTCAACACCTGGTCTGCTGTCAAACGGTACGTTGACGATCACGGGACCGGCTTGATGGACTCACTGGTCAATGTGTTGACGCCCGTGTGGGGCGATCCGGGCGAGCCACGGGAAATATCCATGCCGGTTGTACTGAAAGCGGGCAGAAAACTTTAAAATCCTACCCGCATTTACAGTCAAATTTCGGTTTTCATCTGAATACCCGGCGGTGGTTCCGGGCGCCGTTTGCTGGTTTTCCGAACCTTCATCTCTTCGTACAGGTCAATGGCAGAGCACAAGTGCGCCCCAAGCAGGATGATCAATGAAACCAGATAGATCAAAAGCAGGAATGTAATGATCGCGCCCAGTGACCCGTATACCAGCTGGTAATTTGCCAGCCCGCTGCGGATATACCAGTTGAATCCTTCAGTGACAACTTTCCAGAGGACAGCGGCAAAAAGGCCGGCATAAAATGATCCGCGGAAGGTAGAATTGGCCTTGGGCACCCACCGGTAAAGTGACAGGAATAGCACAAAACTGGTGAAGAATGACATCAGGCCGGAGATCACGCGAACCAGGTCAATTTCATCCAACCCCGGAAACGCGAAAGATGTCAGCGGAATCAGATTGGCGATCCAGTCAAAGACCATGGAAAACGCCATCAAACCGGTCAACGCGATCACCATGGCAACGCCGATCAGGCGTTTCTCGATATAATTCCGCTGCCGTACTTCAGGCCAGGCCAGGTCAATGTTATATACCAGGTTGGTAAAGAACCCTGAAGCTGCCCAGAGCAGCATCATCAAACTGAGCAAGCCCACCCGGCCGCGGATGCGCAATACCTGCTGCAATATTTCTTCGATCCAATCCTGTGAAACGGGAAACGCCTGATACAAAAAACGGATCACATTGGCGTACACCTGCTGACGGTCAAGAAAGTAACTTCCGCCGACAATGATCATTAACAATAGTGGAAAAAGTGAAAGAAACGCGTAATACGCCAGACCCGCCGCTGCCTGTGAAGCACGTGCGTGCGTGAATGTGGCATACGTGGTGACAGGGATCATCAACCATCCCTTTACCGCGCTTTTCACAACCTGGGTCGTTGTTTTCTTTGTTTTAGTACTCAAAAAATCTCCAACGGTTTTACTTTTATTAATACCTGAAAATCCAACTATCGTCATCAACAGTAGATACAACTGGTATCTTCCATGATACCTCATCCCTATTTTAATGAAAAATCAAAATGTGGGATAACTTTCCTGGCAGATAGATATCTCAATTTGGTGATTGAAGAAAACAGTGAAACCGACCGATACTATGTATAGGGATCTTCCATACCTGTGGATTACTGGTTAGCATGGAAGCGGTCTATATAGACATGACGAGCCAATAAATTGGTTTTGTCTATAATAGTATCATCACTGAGAGGTGGGGTTATGTTTTCAATAACACTTGAAGAATACACACCGGGTAAGGAATATTTATTAATAACACAGATAGGTAAATTGACCATCCAGGATATATTTAAGAACGCTCCCCGAATTTCGATCGCTATTGAACACTACAAATGTTTCACCATTGTGGAAGATTACCGCCAGGCGACGATTAAAATGAAAGCCAGCGATCTGACAAAAATTCAAAAAATTTTCATTTCCTCTATGGAGAAGATCGGTGTCCGGTTTACCAGTGTTAAACGGGCTATGGTTATCGATGAAAACATGGTCTCTCCAGACGAGATGGAATTTTACAAAATGCTCAGCATCAACCAGGGCCAGGATCTGATGGTATTTACCGATATGCGTCAGGCGATCAAATGGGCGGTTGACGATAACCCATCCGGCTAATGAGCTTTGGTTCGCTTCTCATCTGTAATAACTGATCTACCGGGGACAAATTATCTCCAGAGCCTGAAACATCACAATCCGGAAGTCCTCTGGATCATTATGATTCAAGAAAACTCATAGTAAAAACCACTTGACATTATGTAATATATTTATTACACTATGAATAACTTATATTACATTATGTACTTTATTTCTTACCAAGCGAGGTTTACATGGATTGCAAACAATTTGGACACCCCGAAAATGCCAACCCGGATGAAGACAGCATGACCTTCCAGGAGAAACAAAGCCTGGTGGTTCTTGGGTGTGTTGTGATCATACTGATCGGGTACATTATCTATCTTACCGGCATGATGAAAGCCGGCACATTGACCGCCACAAATGACCTGGCTTTCTGGGCCGGCGTCCTGTTGAAAATGATCGGCATCCAGATCGGGGTCAACATCGTGATCATGATCATCTTCAATATTGTGCTGACCATCATCGCCACCGACCGCATCCCGGAAAAGACGGATGAGCTCGACCGGCAGATCGACCAGCGAAGTACCGTCCTGGGCAGCTATGTCTTCTTTGTCGGCTTTCTGATCAGCATGGCGCTGGCCGCCTTCGGGCTGCCATTGTGGCTGGTCTTCAACACGGTCATAGCCTCGTTCTTTGCCATGCAGTTCACATGGGTAATAACCCAGTACCGCATGTACCACCGGGGATTCTGACATGGAACAGAACCGCATCCACAACAACATCCGCACCCTGCGGTTCATGCACGGAGAGATGACCCAGCAGGAACTGGCTGACAGTGTCGGCGTTACCCGTCAAACGATCATCTCCATGGAAAAAGACAAGTATTCCCCTTCCCTCGAACTGGCATTCCGCATCGCCCTTGTGTTTGGCGAACCCCTTGAAAAAGTCTTCTCGTACGAGCCTGACGATAAAAAGAAATAAGTAGTTCAAAATAGGAGAAAAATGAATACATTTCAAAAGGCAGGCGGCCTGGCCGCCCTCGCCCATGCTTTCGCCTACCTGTTAGGCATCATATTGGCGGTGACATTGATCTTCCCCGTTCTTGAGGGCGACATTACCCGGTATTTTGAATTTGTCCGTGACAATCCGTACCTGATGCATAGCTGGATCCTGATCGCCTACTGGGGATCAGCCGTTTCAGTCGTCTTTATGGCACTCGCGCTTTTCCACCGGTTAAATTCCAGATCGGCCGTACTGGTGCAGGCTGCCACAGTTTTCGGCCTGATCTGGGCCGGGTTGATCATAGCCAGCGCTAATCTCATGTTGAATGATTTCCGCGTCATCACTGACATCTTCAATAATGACGCGTCCCTGGCCCCAACAGCCTGGACTATCCTCGAAGCTGTTGAAAATGGCATCATCAGCGGCAACGAACTTGTTGGCAGCCTGTGGGTTACCTTGATCAGCATCGCGGCTCTCCGTAAAGGCGGATTGCCAAACGCGTTGAACATTCTGGGTGTTGCATTGGGTGTTTTGGGAATTCTTACACTTGCCCCGAACATAGCTGACTTCATGGGTGTAGCCTTCGCTTTTGGTCTGGGAATGGTGGTCTGGTCGATCTGGCTGGGTTTTGTTCTGCTGGGTGAAAAACCGGCAGTTATTTCTGAAAGGATGTAGATATGAAACCCTATAGAAAAGAATCTGTATTCATCGGTTTGTTTTTCCTGATCGCCATGGCAGGCAGCCTGGTTGGCGCAAGCTTGATCGAGCCGGTGGTCACTGCGCCTGATCCCATATCCGCCGCGGCTGGAAACCAGGGCTCTCTTTTAGCCGGCATCTTCCTTGAGCTAACATGTGCTTTATGCGTGGTAGGCGTGGCCATGTTCATGGCTCCTATATTGAAAAAAGCCAACCCAACTCTGGCTGCCGGTTACCTGGGCTTCAGGACTGTGGAAGCCGTTTTCTGCGCGCTGATCACCATCGCGCCGGCTTCATTGGTTGCGCTTTCAAAGATGCCGCTTTCAATCACCAACGCTTCGGCTGCTCAGACAGTCATTCTCATCCGGTCGTTTTCTACCGGATTGCCTCTGGCATTTTTCTTCTGTCTGGGCGCCTATTGCCTGTACTCAGGGTTACTTCGTGGAAAACTATTGCCAAAATTCATTGGTGTTTGGGGTCTGATCGCGGTGACTTTGGTATTGGGGTTGAATATCTTAACCCAGTACTATCCACTGGAAATGACTGTCAATATGGTTCTGGCGCTTCCCATGATCCTGAATGAGATCTTCATGGGCCTGTGGTTGATCGTCAAAGGGTTCAATCAGAACGCGTAGTTCAAGAAAGTTTTACTAGAATAAGGCAGGAAAAAATGAAAGCTGTGTATTTTGATCAATTTGGTTCACCCGATGTACTGTATATCAAAGAAGTTGACAGGCCCGTTCCCGCGAAAAATGAGGTGCTGGTGAAGGTAAAGGCAACATCGGTCAATTATGGGGACCTGGTCGCGCGCAATTTCAAGAACATTTCTCCGCGAGAATTCAATATGCCTGGATTGTTGTGGCTGATAACCCGTTTCGCTTTCGGCCTGAACAAACCGAATATCCACATTCTGGGCAGCGAGTTTTCCGGGATTGTTGAAATCGTTGGTAGCGAAGTGACCCGTCTCAAACCTGGCGACGAAGTCTTCGGTTATGTGGGTGAATCCATGGGCGCCTGCGCGGAATATGTACGCGTAAAAGAAGATTCAGCCATCGCCCTGAAACCAACCAACACTACATTTGAAGAAGCCGCGGTCATTCCGTACGGCGCTATTATGGCGCTATACCTGTTGCGCAAAGTGAACGTGAAGGCCGGGCAAAACGTGTTGATCATCGGCGCTTCCGGTAGGATCGGGTCAGCCGCCGTGCAGATCGCCCGTTCCCTGGGCGCGCGGGTGACCGGTGTGTGCGGAACCAACCGGATCGATTACGTCAAGTCGTTGGGCGCGGAAAAAGTCATTGATTACACGCGTGAAGACTACACAAAAACCAGTGAGACCTACGACCTGATCTTTGATGTGCTGGGCAGGGGAGATTTCCAAAAATGCCGGCGCATTCTTAATCCAGGTGGAATCCACTTCTGTGCCAGTTTCAAAATGAAGCAGATCATCACCATGATGCTGACGTCACGCTCAGACAAAAGGATGATCTGCGGCATCGCGCCGGGAAGACTTCAGGATCTACTGGACGTCCGCCAGATGCTCGAAGAAGGAAGAATCAAAGCCTTTCCCGCCCGTCAGTTTCCCATGGAGCAGGCGGCGAATGCCCACCGGTATGCCGAATCGGGAAGCCGGCAATATCACGCAGGAATAAGTATTTTATAAGACATCTTCTCAAAACAGATAACGATCTGAAGGAAACCAGCCGCGTGGAATTACGCAACTGGTTTTCTTTTTATGTCCGGTTTTTCCTCCATTTGCGGTTATATTCTTGAAGATGCATCTTCGAGCATTCCAAACATCGAAGGAGATTGAATGTCTGAAACATTGTGGCTTGAACGGAACATGGAACGTTCCGTAGACGAGGATGCCCGGTTGGCGGCAGCAGCGCGGGATAACCCGGCCGCGTTCAAACCGGTCTACGACAGGTGGCTTCCCCGTGTGTACCGCTATTTTTACTTTCGGGTCGGAAACGACAAAGACGCCGAAGATCTGACCTCGCAGGTATTCCTGCAGGTCTGCGAAGCCCTGCCCCGATACCGTACCTCGGCGCGGTTTTCCACCTGGCTGTTCACCATCGCCCACGCGCGCATGGTCGATTTCTACCGAAAGAAACGCCCGGAAATAGAACTGGAAAACGCGGCACAGCTTCCAGCCCCGGAGAACATGGCAGCCCGGTTTGACCGGCAGGAAGAATTCGATCAGGTTATGGGCCTGTTAAGAACATGCACCAGTGAAGAACAGGAATTGATCCGGCTTCGTTTTATCGCAGACCTGAATTACGCGGAAATCGGAGTGATCCTGCGCAAGCGGGAGGATGCCGTGCGCAAAGCTACAACACGGTTGATCCAACGGTTGCAGGCGCAAACGGAGGTGGATTGTGACTGACGAGACGAAGGACCCCATGGAAAAATTGATCCGGGAGGCGGCCCGCTCTGTTGAACCCCGCCGTGAATTTACAGATTCTCTCTGGGCGGATATGCAAACCGCCCGTAAGTCAAACAGGCAGCCAGGTAGTCAGATGCGTTTCACCCGCCCGGCCTGGGGATTGACGTTTGCCGCGCTGGCACTGGCAGTCACCTGTGCGGCGTACGGGCCCCAAAATGTGCTGGCAGCTGTGAAAAATCTGATCGGCTACATCCCGGGGATCGGGTTTGTGCAGCAGGATGAATCAACGCTGTACCTGGCCAGGCCGGTATCCGTCACCCAAAAAGGAGTGACCCTTACCGTGGAACAGGCTGTGGCGGATGTCAACGGAATTGTGATTTCATATCACATGGACGGTCTTCCCGAACCCAATCAGGGTGAAATATACACCTGTGTGTATTCCGATAACCGGCTGCGTCTGCCGGACGGCAAAGAACGCCTGCCTGTTGGCGGCGGCATTTCAAGCAATGAAGCCCGCATTGAATTTGCTCCCCTGCCGGCCGGTGTGAAGCAGGTCACGCTGATCAGTCATGGGGAGGCGGATTGCCCTGCCCCCATCGATTGGTCAGTCGATATTCCCCTTGGAACGGAAGCTCCGCAACCATCGCTGCCGGTGATGGATGTAACTCCGGTTAGCAGCCCATCTGAGATCAATTCGCCTGAGGCGCCAACCTCACAAAATACTGAGGCTGAATCTTCTATCAATGATCAAGTCCAATTGACAGTGGAGAAAACAGTACCCCTGGCTGAAGGCTGGCTGGTAACCGGGCATATCACATGGGATGACCCGGAAATTATGAACATGTACGTGCCCCCTGAGATGGTCAGCGTGACGGATGCCGCGGGGAAAGATATACCGGTGGAACCGACTGACGCCGGATACAGTGACGGGGAATTCGGGTTCATCCTGAAACAAAAAGACATCAAGTCGCCTGTCAAATTGACCATCCGGAGTATTCTGGTCAACGGAATATTAGAAAATGGCCCGGAATTTAGCTTCAACACAAGCAGCGGGACTCAGCCCGGGCAGGAATGGGTGATCGGTAAGACGCTGGACGTATTCGGAATGCTTGTTGATGTGGTGAAAGTCACCCCGGCCGTTTTTGACGATGGCTCAAAGGGATACACAGTCACCTTGAGAATTCCGGAAGCTATTTCCAATATTGATATGCGGTATGTGACAAAAACCGCCGGATTGGGAAGTTTCGGCGAAGGGCGTCCACTCGCGGACCATCAGTATGAAATAAAAATCGGTTTCCCGGGAGGGTTGCCGGAAGGTCAGCTTTCCTTTGCCATCTTCAATGTGCAATGGAACCTAACAGGGAACTGGGAAACGTCCTGGTCTATGCCGCCGAGGTAATAGGAAACATACTATAAAAATAGCCCGGGGTTGAAACCCCGGGCTATTCAATACCTTCTCGCGGTCAGGCCGTTTCCACGGCTGTGAAAACTTCAGTTTTTTCAGCCACCGGATCACCGGTATTTGACGTACTCTGATACAGGGCGATCCCCAACAGGAAGCTGATGACAATAGTCAGTTCTTCAAGCAGAACAGGAAATACCCATTGCGCATCCGAAAATATCATTGTTCCAAACATCATGGATGGGTAGAATTTCATGCTCAGGTGAACCAGAAGCGCCAGCATGATACAGGATATGATCACCTTCCGCTTTCCACCCTCCGATACCGTTCGGCTCATCCAGACCGGCGCGATGAACGTGAGCAAGGCGCGGTACAGCAGAACAGAAATGCTCATCACAACTAGCATCTGCGGGTTGTCGCCCAGATCCCATGAAGCACCCACCAGCATCACAGGAAGGTAATATCCCACCAGAATGAAGATGGTGAAAAAGCCATGCCGGGGGATAAATAACGTACCCAGCATGATCAAGAGGAAAACTGACATACCATTGTATAGAACATACGACGCGTTGTTCTGAAGGAAGTCGAGAAGCCCTGTCTCACTCAACGCGGCAATTACCATCGGGATCTTTGCCCCCAGGGGACTGTGGTAGTACGCGTTTATGGCTTCCGGGCTGCCTCTGAACAGTTGATAGGGGATAGTTTCAAAAAGCAGTGGAATGTAATACCCCGCCTGTACCAGAACTGTCACAATAAACGTGGCAATCCAGAACTTGACGCTGCGCGTAAAAGGTTTTCTTTTTAAGTACAGGAAAGATAGAACAACACTGATCAAGGCAAATATTGCGGCCGGAATAAAGAGATTTGTTTCAATAATCCTGGCTGTTTGAAGAATCAGGTTAAGTACCGGATTGACGGCAAAAGCCTCCGGATGCAATATTATCATCTGATACCCAATCTCCTGAACCAGCCGGAATAACAATCCGAGCGGGATCAACCCCCAGATAGGGAATTTCCGGGTGACTGCCCAAACGATCACCACAGGAATGATCAGAAAGAATGCGGCACGGTAATACACGGCCAGGTACCATGGTAAACCATTCAATTGCGCGATCTGGCTGACCAGATAAACCAGACCCGGAAGCATCACCAGGAACACACCTTTCCAGGGCAACGGCGCGTTGGGTACCGGTTCCAACAATCCCCAGGCGGCTTTGGGTGACGTCAGATGCTCCACAACTGCGGAATACCCAATATCGGGTAATACCCGCAGCCAGAGCAGCAGCAATCCAAAGAAACCTTTCTCAGAATATGCCGCTTTGCATTGCGCCGAAAAAACCTGCCGCATAGACGCGGCATAATCGTCACGGTGGTCGCGAGGATACAACTTTATAAGCAGGTTGAAGAAACGGTTTGAGCCGTCCAGCCAGTGATTGGTTTTCATTGGTTTCACCCTACCCGCACACCAGAACCTGCTTAACGCGGGCTACTTTAACGGCGTCATCCAGCCGGTTGCATTCTTCACTCAAAATAACCTGCCCGTTCGAACTAAGGCGATAGTAACGCCGGCGCTCGTCATCCATCGCGGGATCGGGGCGTTCATCCGATTCTTCGATCAACCCGGCGGCAAGCATGCGCTTGATGGACCCGTAGAGCGTGCCTGGCCCCAGCTTCATCTTTCCATTCGTTTGTTTTTCCACATCCTTCATGATGGAATAGCCGTGTTTTTCGCCATCAGCCAGCGCCATGAGGATATGGAATACGGCGGGTGTCAAAGGTTGATTTTGCGAAGTGGTCTCTGTCATCTTGAAATTCCTTTCGTTGTATATCCATTACGGATATATCCGTTATAGATATAGTATCTCAAAAGCCGCCATTGTCAAATAAGAGATTATTAATATTCAAATTGCCTATTGACTGACGGTCAGTCATATAGTATTATATATGTACTTGACCGACGGTCGGTCAGTAGAGGAGATATTATGGTCAGAACAGTGAAAGATCCTGAAACACGCCGCGCGGAGATCATCACCGCAGCCCGCCGACTGTTCGGTTTGCGTGAATATGAAAAGACGACCATGCAAGACGTCATCGAAGATCTCGGCATCGCCAAGGGAACCATCTATTACTACTTCAAATCCAAGGAAGAACTGCTTGATGCCGTGATCAACCAGATGGGTGACGAAATGGTGGAACGCATGCAATCCGCTCTGGATACCGGTAAAGGGAACGCGATCGAAATGTTCCAACAGTTGATCGCCGCCGGGAACATCGCGGATGAGAACCCGGAGATCATGGAGCAGCTTCACAACCCGCGGAATGCCGGCATGCACGCCGCCATGATGGCGGTAGCCATCAAACATTCCGCCCCTCTCTTCGCGAAGGTTGTGGAACAGGGCTGCGCTGAAGGGCTCTTCACAACAGCCACCCCGCTGGAATCGTCAGAATTCATCCTGACGTCCATCCAATTCCTGATGGATACCGGCATCTACCAGTGGTCGCAGGAAGACTTAATGCGGCGGGCCATGGCCCTGCCACGGATAATCGAAACAATGCTGGGTGCCAAACCCGGTTCTTTTAACTTCTTACTTCAGATGGGACAGTAAATCAAAATGGAAGCCAATCTTTTCAAACCAAAACGTTTTTTTGTGATCACCTACGTGATCACGTACATTTCATGGTTCATCAGCGCGTTTCTCAGCTACCAACCCTGGGGACAAAGCATGTTCTTCGTTTTCATGCTGCCCGGCCTGATCGCTCCTTTCTGTGTAGCCCTGTACATGATCCGTAAATCAGGTTCAGATGTACTGTGGAAAACCTTCAAAGATCGCCTGACCAACCTGCGCCTCATCAACCCGATGACCTTTTTCCCATCGCTTCTTATCACACCGGCCGCCATTCTGATCGCCGCGGGTATCTCCATCGCGCTGGGCGGTGACCCTGCCCAGCTCCAGTTCGCAGAAGGCTTCTCCTTCACCATCGGTATGGTCCCCACGCTGATCGTTCTGATCCTGGCGGCTACATTCGAAGAACTGGGGTGGCGGAGTTACGCCATGGATAGTTTGCACTCCCGTTATGAATACTTCACGGCTTCATTAATATTCGGCCTGCTCTGGTCCGGGTGGCACATCCCGATGTTCTTTATCAACGGAACGTACCAGAACGAGATCGTTCTGCAGAACATCTGGTACGGCATCAACTTCCTGGTATCCATCGTTCCCCTTGCCTTCATCATTAGTTGGATCTGCAAGACCAACCGTGGAAGCATCACAGCCGCCGTTATCCTTCACTTCTTTATCAATCTGGCGCAGGAATCACTGCAAATCACTCAGGCAACCAAATGCATCGAAACGGGCATCCTGGTGATCTTCGCCGCCATCATTATTCTATTGAATAAATCCGTATTCTTTGACGGTAAAAAAGGACAGTAATCCAATGACTGACACAACTTCTCAACAAAACCCGATGGCCCGGGTTATGGGCCTGCGTGACTTCCGCCTGCTGTTTGCCGGCGCCACCACGTCACTTCTTGGCGATCAGTTCACTCTGATCGCCACCCCCTGGCTGGTACTCCAGTTAACCCATGATCCGCTGGCTCTGGGCACAGTGCTCGCGCTGCAGGGTATCCCGCGGGCGTTATTCATGTTGATCGGTGGGGCCATTACAGACCGGATATCGCCGCGAAATGTGATGCTGACAGCAAGCATCATTCGCTTCTTCCTGACCGCTTGTATGGCTCTCATGGTCTTCACCGGAGCGGCGCAGATATGGATGATCTATCTGTTCAGCCTGGCGTTCGGTATCGTGGCCGGGTTTGCCATCCCCGCTGAAAACAGTATCGTCCCCCGGCTTGTGGCGGAAGACGACCTTCAGGCTGGTAACTCGATCATTATGGGCATCACCCAGTTGGCAGGGTTTGTGGGGCCCACCATTGCCGGTATCCTGATCGGGAATTTTGCCGGATCGAACACAGGAATCGTCCTCGCGTTCGTGATTGACGCCGTAACATTCATCATTTCCTCTGTTACACTGGCAATGATCCGCACCCTGAAAACAGGCACCCAAACCGTTGAACAGGAAACCGTCTGGTCAGCCATCCTTACCGGCATCAAGTATCTTGTCAGTGACCGCGCCCTGCGGCTGGTCTTCATTGTCCTCATGTCGATCAATTTCTTCCTGATGGGCCCTCTACTTGTGGGGATCCCGGTTCTGGCCAGCGAGCGGTTGGCGGAAGGCGCTGTGGCGTATGGTCTACTTCTCTCCGCGTTTGCCGGCGGGAATCTGGTAGGTATTCTGTGCGCGGGCGCTCTTCCCCGTCCCAACTCAGGACTGATGAAATTGATACTGGTTGCTTTTGTTGTTGCCTTCGGTCTGGGTGTCGTCTCCCTCGGTTTTGTGACAAACACCTGGGTTGACTTTGCTTCCATGGCGATCCTGGGTCTGGCAAACGGATATGTCTCGATCCTTATGTTCACCTGGATGCAGATCCAGACTCCCAGAAATATGCTCGGCCGCATGATGAGCCTGATCACCTTCTCCAGTACCGGATTGGTACCGATTTCACAGGCAGTGGCAGGCCTTGTTAGTAAGTGGGACCTGACCAATATGTTTGTAATCGCCGGCGGGATAGTAGTGATTTTCGGGTTGGTGCTTTCCGCCCATCCGGACCTGCAATTGCTGGGTGCCAGTATCGCCGGTACACCTGTGGAAGCCGAATAGTATAGAAATAAGATCATAGAAAAATGCCCCGGAGGATTCCCCGGGGCATTTTGTTGTTAAGCGATATGCTATCAGGTATTAGCCGTTCTTGTTTTTATTGTACACATCAAAGAACACAGCGAAGAGCAATACCAGACCTTTGATCACCTGTTGAACGTCAATATTGACGCCCATGATGGACATACCATTGTTCAGCACACCCATGATGAACGCACCGATGATGGCGCCAACCACGGTACCGATACCACCACTGGCGGAAGCACCACCGATATAACAGGCCGCGATCACATCGAGTTCCATACCGTCACCGGCTTTCGGTGTGGCGGAATTCAAGCGGGCGGCATACACCATACCGGCAATCGCGGAGAGAACGCCCATGTTGACAAATGTCAGGAAGAGCAGTTTCGGTGTGTTGACGCCGGAAAGGCGGGCAGCTTTTTCATTGCCGCCCATGGCGTAGATACGGCGGCCAAGCACGGTCTGATCAGTAATGAATGTGTAGATAATGATCAAGACCAGCATCAAGATCATTACATTCGGAAGGCCTTTATAGGAAGCCATCAACCAGCACAGGCTCATGATGGCGATAGTGATGATCGCATTCTTGGCAATAAAGAAACCCGTAGGTGGTACTTCAAATTCATATTTTTGGTTATTCCGGCGGTTGCGGATATCCAACCAGATCAAGATGATGGACCCGATGGCACCCAGAACGACACTGGTAAGGTGAAACCCTTCCATATTGAAGAGATCTGGGATGAAACCGGAAGCCAACTGTTGAAATTCTGTCGGGAAAGGACCAACGGATTTACCAGCCAGTAGGGAGAGGGTCAGTCCGCGGAAGATCAACATACCCGCGAGGGTCACAATGAACGGCGGAATTTTCTGGAAAGCCACCCAGTACCCTTGCAGGCCACCAATTATCGCGCCCACAAAGAGGCAGATAAGTATGGTTAAGTAAACGTCTAGCTTGTAATTCACCAGCAAAATAGCTGCTACGGCGCCAACAAAACCGGCAACACGGCCAACAGACAGGTCGATCCACCCGGTGATGATGATCAACAGCATACCAATGGCCATAATGATGATATAGCTGTTCTGCAGAAGCAGGTTAGTCAGGTTAACCGGCATAAACAACGTACCTTCGGTCAATACCTGGAAGAACCCCATGATCACAACCAGGGCGATCAACATGCCGTATGAGCGAATATTATTCTTGAACATTTCCTGTAACGTTTTCATTTCACCATCACCTCTTGATCTGACATGATGCATTTCATGATTTTTTCCTGCGTCGCCTCATGGGCATTCATTTCACCAACAATTTTGCCTTCGTTCATAATATAGATCCTGTCACAAATACCCAGGATCTCGGGCAATTCAGACGAAATCAAGACAACTGCTTTTCCATCACTGGCAAGTTTATTGATGATGGTGTAAATCTCGTACTTGGCTCCAACATCGATACCGCGTGTAGGTTCATCCAACAGCAAGACATCCGGGTTGGAAAACAACCACTTGCTCAACACCACTTTTTGCTGGTTACCACCGGAGAGGTTTACGGTTTTCTGTTGAATACTGGAACATTTGATGTTCAGTTTTGCTTTGTATTCAATGGTGGATTTCAGTTCTTTCCGCTTATTGATCACAGAACTTTCCGCCACCTCATCCAGATTGGCAAGGGTGATGTTGTTCTTGATATCCTGGATCAAAACCAGACCGTAGGTCTTGCGGTCTTCGGT
Organism: uncultured Leptolinea sp.; assembly: GCA_964404415.1. GTDB lineage: Bacteria > Chloroflexota > Anaerolineae > Anaerolineales > Anaerolineaceae > Leptolinea. The sequence goes on from CAYOKC010000006.1 coordinate 27,193, forward strand.
GGCATACGAAACGCCATTTTTGATCGCTTTGGAAATACTGGAAACGTCAATCTTTTTGCCGTGTTTTTTGACAGTACCTGTGATGCGTTTTCCATAGGCTTTGCCAAAAATACTCATGGCTAGTTCCGTCCGGCCTGAACCCATCAACCCGTACAATCCAACAACTTCACCTTCCCGGACGTACATACTGATCTCATTGCAGACTTTCCGGTCTTCATGAATGGGATGGTAAACGTTCCAATTTTCGACTTCAAAAATGGGATTGCCAATCTTAACGTTGCGTGTCGGGAAGCGGTTCGTCAGGTCACGTCCAACCATGCCACGGATGATCCGGTCTTCGGTGATATTGTCTTTATGGCAATCGAGAGTTTCAATGGTGGCGCCATCACGCAAGATGGTGATCATATCCGCAACTTTGGATACTTCCCCGATCTTGTGGGAGATCAAAATGGATGTAACCCCATGTTCTTTCAGTTGAAGCAATAATTTAAGGAGAGCTTCACTGTCATTCTCATTCAAGCTGGCAGTTGGCTCATCCAGAATAAGCAATTTGACTTTTTTAGAGAGCGCTTTGGCAATTTCAACAAGCTGTTGTTTGCCAACGCCGATATTTGTGACCAAAGTC
>CAYOKC010000006.1:27827-28431 GCA_964404415.1 uncultured Leptolinea sp.
GTCTCTGGAGACTCATGCAGACCGACTTTCCTTAGTAACTCACGGGTCTTCTGGAAAGATTCCGGCCAGTTGATCACACCATTTTTGTTGCATTCATTCCCAAGAAAAATATTTTCCGCAATCGAAAGGAACGGAATAAGTGCCAATTCCTGATGAATAATAACAATGCCGACGTCTTCACTGTGTTTGATATCACTGAACTTGCATTCTTTGCCTTCAAAGATGATTTCGCCGGAATATTCACCATGGGGGATAACACCGCTCAACACTTTCATCAGTGTCGATTTACCCGCGCCATTTTCACCAACCAGCGCGTGGATGTCACCTTTTTTGACACTGAAATTCACGTTGTCCAGAGCCTTTACGCCGGGAAATGTCTTCGTGATATTCCGCATTTCCAAAATGACGTCAGACATGTTATTCCATCCTTAGAGGGTCTATAAAACAAAACAAAATGACCGATTAGCCATTCCTCAAAACTATACAATAAAACGCTTTGAGAAAAAAGGAGTGTGGGAGGGATCCTCCCACACTCCATGAGGAAATCAATTACTTCAGATCTTCGGCTTTGATGTAACCGGAGTCAACCAATTCTTTTTCGTAG
>CAYOKC010000006.1:28441-50138 GCA_964404415.1 uncultured Leptolinea sp.
CTTGAGGTCGACGCTGATCGGAACGAGCAGGTAGGAAGGAACAACTTTGACTTCGTTGTCGTAGGTCTTGGTGTCGTTGATTTCAACTTCCTCACCCTTGAGGGCCTGGTCTACCATCTTGGCGCACTGTTTGGCCAGTTCGCGGGTATCTTTGAAGACGGTGAAGGCCTGTTCGCCGGCGATCATGGCTTTGACGGAGGCAACTTCGGCATCCTGGCCGGTGACCACGGGCCACGGCTGGTCTTTGGTGCCATAACCAACACCCTTGAGGGAGGAGATGATACCGCGGGAGAGGCCGTCGTACGGTGAAAGAACGGCGTCAACGCGTTTGTTGGTGTAGCTCTTGCTCAGCAGGTTGTCCATGCGGGCCTGAGCAACAGCGCCATCCCAACGAAGGGTGGAGACTTTGTCCATGCCCATCTGGCCGGAAACAACAACCAGTTTTTTGCTGTCGATGTAGGGCTGCAGAACGGACATGGCGCCATCATAGAAGTAGAAGGCGTTGGTGTCATCGGGTGAGCCACCGAACAGTTCGATATTGAAGGGGCCTTTGCCATCTTTCAAACCGAGGGCATCGATGATCTGGGAACCCTGGATAACGCCGACCTGGAAGTTGTCGAAGGTGATGTAGTAGTCGACATCTTTGGTCTTGGTGATCAGGCGGTCATAAGCCATAACGAGGACGCCTTTTTCCTTGGCTTTGGCGAGCACGTCAGAGAGGGTGCTGCCATCGATGGCGGCGATGATCAAGACTTTGGCGCCTTTGGTGACCATGTTTTCGATCTGGGCAACCTGATTGGGGATATCGTCTTCAGCGAACTGGAGGTCGGTCTTGTAACCCATTTCCTCGAAAACTTTTTTCATGCTCTCGCCATCAGAAATCCAGCGTTCTGATGATTTTGTCGGCATGGAAATGCCAACGAGCATGCCCTTGGTGTCCACGGCCGGAGCGGCGGGGGCAACTGTGGCGGCGCTGGTGAACAGCACAGAGACCAGCATGAGAACGGTGATCAAAAGCATTGATTTATTCTTCATTACTCTTTCTCCTATCTGTTGATTGAACTGCGTTTTACGGAACTGGCCCACCGTGGCCAGGAACCTACATTTTTTACAGCCCTCTCGCGAGGGAGTAATACACATGGTTGAAACGGATCTCTTTTTTGAATTCCGCGATGTCGGTCTTCTCATTGATCAACAGGAATTCAACATCGGCCATATCGGCGAAATCGCGCATCATTTCTGTGGTGACTACCTGGCTGAAGCCGGAGTGGTGCGCGCCGCCCGCGTAAATCCAGGCTGCCGCGGCTACTTTCAGGTTGGGTTTGGGTATCCACAATGCCTGGGCAACCGGTAGTTTGGGCATGGGGTGCTCTACAGGAACCACGTCGACTTCATTTACAACCATGCGGAAACGGGTGCCGATATCGATCAGGCTGGCCGCCAGCGCCGGGCCGGTCTTTGTGTCGAAGAGCAGGCGGGCAGGATCAGCTTTGCCGCCAATCCCCAACGCGTGGACCTGCAGCGATGGTTTGTTGCTGGCGATCGAAGGGCACACTTCCAACATGTGGGCACCCAGCGCATACGCCTGCCCTTCTTTGGGCATGTGGTAGGTGTAGTCTTCCATGAAAGACGTACCGCCATCATTCAAACCCGTTCCCATCACTTTCATGGTGCGAACCAGAGCAGCCGTTTTCCAGTCGCCTTCTGCGCCAAACCCGTAACCGTCATTCATCAAACGCTGGCAGGCGAGACCCGGAAGCTGGTTGATGCCCCAGAGATCTTCAAATGTAGTGGTAAATGCTTTGAAATTGCCGGCTTCCAGAAATGCGCGCATGCCAATTTCAAGCCGGGCCGCTTCACGCAGCGTGGAAAAGCTGCGGGTTTTCAGAAGTTCCTGCGAAACCTGGTACTCGTCGGTATATTGTGAGACCAGCGCGTCTACATCATTCTCTGAAACCTGGTCAACAGATTTCACCAGGTCACCCACGCCATATCCATACACGGAATAACCGAGCTGGATCTGGGCACTGACTTTGTTGCCTTCCGTGACCGCGACCTCACGCATATTGTCACCGAATCGGGCCACGCGCATATTTTGTGAGTCAGCCCAACCGGCTGCCGCGCGCGCCCAGGCACCGAGTTGTTGCTGCACATCCGCGTCCTGCCAGTGGCCGACAACAACTTTGCGGTTCAGGCGCATACGGGTGCCGATAAAACCGAACTCACGGTCACCATGCGCGGATTGGTTCAGGTTCATGAAATCCATGTCAATTTCAGACCAGGGGATTTCACGGTTGAACTGTGTGTGCAAATGGCAGAAGGGTTTATTCAGGGCTCTCAAGCCGGCAATCCACATTTTGGCCGGTGAGAAGGTATGCATCCAGCAAATGATCCCGATGCAAGCCGGCGCGTCATTGGCCGCTTTGCAAACACTAAAGATCTCTTCAGGGGTGGTGACTACCGGTTTAAAAACGATCCGCACCGGAATGTCACCGGCAGAATCGAGGGAATCAACGATTTTCTTCGAATCCTCCGCCACCTGCGCCAGAGTCTTCGGTCCATAAAGATGCTGACTACCTGTAACGAACCACACTTCAAATTCATTTAACGATTTCATCGGGAATCCTTATTCATGAGGATTGTGACGTATAGCCTGAATGTACTGGTAAAAACGCATTGGGTTCGGGTAACAGGTCGGAAATAACGTTATCGATAACGTTATCGTTACCGGCTCATAATAGCTAAATTTGCGGTGAGAGTCAATCGGTTTTTTAGAAAAAACAGAAAAAAGTGATATTTGTTACTTTCTGATAGTATTTTCATCCCAAACATCCGTGATTTACACCGTAATATCGCGAAATATGAGAATTTATTTTTTTCGGGTAGTTTGTGCTGGTTTTATCCGGGCTTATATAGCTTGTACCATGTATTTATCAACTTTTTATCATTTGTTATCGATAACAAATTGATTGAATTTATACCCGCTTATTCCGAGCCACTTTTTAAATCATGATCAATATCTTCCTGTTTGAGCCGTGATAACGGGATTTTCCAGGCAAAACTTCCATAGCATTTGATTTTGTCCGTTAACTCTGGTATCTTTGATAACATCTTACGCTCCACTCCCCAAACAAGCCGGATCATTATCCGGTTGATTTGACTTCAGGATTCATTGTTGCGATCTAAAATTTATCCGGGAATTTCAGGGTGGATAAAACCGATCCGGCAACCTGCTGATTATGGAGAAGGAACGGGCGCTATTAACCCGAGGTCTGATGGCAATCCCCGCGCGCTCAAAAATAACAATTAAAGATGTTGCCCGCGCCTGCGGTGTATCCACGCAGACCATCTCACGGGTTTTAAATGACCGCAAGGATGTTTCCCGCGAAACACGCGAGAAAATTCTCGCTGTAATGCAGGAAATGGATTATCAACCCAGCGCCCTGGCCCGCTCCATGCGGCAGACTTCCAGAACCCTGGGTGTTATCAACGCGGAAATGCAATCCATCGGCATATCAGCCACATTGAATGCCATCACACAGGTTTCTGAGAAATTTGGCTACAGCCTGATACTTAAAGAATTGCCGTCAGTTGAGACCGGGGATCTGCGTTCCTTCATCCAATCCCTCTCCGCCCATCAGGTTCAGGGGATCATTTACGCCGCTCCTGAAGTGGGTGATACCTGGAAAAAAGTACAGTTGAATATTTCAGACAACGTTCCCCCCATGGTCTTCCTGAAAGGGAATCCCGCGTCCGCACCGATCACCATCTCCGCCGATAATTATGGGGGCGCCTATTCGATTACCCGGCACCTGGTGGAACAGGGGTACCGTCATATCGCCCATATCAGCGGACCGCTGGAGTGGTGGGAAGCCCGTGAACGCAAACGCGCCTGGGCCAGGGCGCTCGTGGATGCCGGAAGGCCGGTCCCGGAAGACGCGGTGTCCAGCGGTGATTGGTCATGTGACAGCGGCGCGGCCGCGTTCGAAGTTCTTCTTAAAAAATATCCTGAAGTTGACGCCGTTTTTGTGGGGAACGACCAGATGGCTCTCGGGGTGCTCAAAATCGCCTGGGACAGGGGCATTCCGGTTCCCAACGGTCTGGGCGTGGCCGGTTTTGATGACATTGACGAATCCAAATATTTCATCCCATCCCTGACAACCGTGCGGCAGAATTTTGCCCGCCTGGGCGAGATGGCCGTGCGAAAACTGGTATCGTTGAATTCCACGCGCATCAAAGACCAGGAAGTAACCGGGGATTCCATCATTCTGCCAACAGAATTGATCGTGCGCCAATCCACCCGCCGCTCCAACTGAACGCCACCCGCGGGTGATAAACCATCGCGTGATAAAATCACCCCGGGTATTTCATGTTCAAACGCGATCCTGACCGTATCATTCTGGCAGCAGCCGCCTTTCTCTATTTCCCGTTTCTCTTCATGGGGTATGGCTCAGACGTGGATACCTACGGGGTACTGCAGGCCGGCCGTCACTTCGCGCAGACATGGGATTATGTGCCTTCCCGCGGGCCGGGTTTCTTTGTTTTTGAAACCATCGCGTTCATCCTGGACCAGTCCGGTGGCAGTTTTCTCACCAACCTGGCGGTGATGGGGCTGGCGTTGACCGTGCTTTTTTGTTTCATGCGCCTGTGCCGCGAATACACGATCCCGAATTACCGCTGGCTATGCGCCGCTTTGATGATCCACCCCTTTTTCTGGGCCAATGCCGCCTGCACCATGGATTACCTCGTGGCGCTGGGTTTTGTTTCGATCGGCATGATCCAGATACGCCGGAGACATTTCTTTACCGCGGGCGCCGCATTTGCCCTGGGCGCCGGTACCCGTTTGACAATCGCCCTGTTAGCCGGATGTTTCCTGCTCTGGCAATTTATTGTTGAACCGGCCTTCCGGAAAAAACTTGTGCAGACAGGGCTGGTATTCGGGTTATTTACAATGATCTTCTACCTCCCCCCGGCCCAGTTTTCCCAGTGGACCACCCGATTCCTTGTGGCCACTGTGGGCGGAGACGAGTACTGGTCACCCCTGCTGCGCTTCGGCCGTTGGGGGTACAAAAACCTGATGTTCTGGTCGATACCAGGTTTCTTGCTGGTATTCTCCGTGATTGCGATACGGTTAATCAGAACACGGGGTGGATTCCTGTTAAAAAATCAGGGACTTCCCGCCTTCGCTCTGACCACTGCGCTACTGTATGAGCTTTTTTACATCGGCATCCCCACGGAACCATCGTACCTCATCCCCACCATACCGCTGGTATTGATCGCCTTCGGCGCTGCGGTTGAAAAAGTCACCTGGCCTATAAAAACACTGACAGCCATCCTGCTGGTCAGCGCGTTTGTGAATATCAATATCGCCCAGCCCGACCTGCTGAACCGGGCAACATCCGCCCGCTACGGCCTGTGGCTCGAACCCGGTCACCTGGTGGAGTTGACGGTTGAACGGTTGAATTATCAGGCTTGCAACCGCCCGGCCTGCAATGTTAGCCACGGGCCCATTCCGGGCTTGTAGAGGGCTATAATCCTTTCATACAGGAACAACCGGCAGGAATCCAAGGGTGAATATGAAAGTGAATGCGGAAAACTCAACCGGTAAGATAGAAAAACTGATCGTGGCAGCACTGATCATGATGGGGTTGCTTGCCGCCGCTTATTTCCGTTTTTACAACCTCAGGCAATCCCCCGGCTGGTATAGCGATGAAGGGAATTACATTGACCTGGCGGAAAACTGGGCACAGGGGAAATGGCAAAACTACGGGGTGACCGGCGCCCCGTACAGTCAACGGCCGCCTTTATACATGTATGTGACCACCGCTGCCATGCGAGTGTTTGGTGTTGATATAGGCGTCACACGCGGGGTTAGCGCTGCCGGAAGCCTGATCTGTGTGATTCTGGTCACCTGGGTGGTATGGAAAAGTGTGGGGAAAAGGGAAGGCATCCTGACGCTCTGGGTAACCGGCGTAGCCCCGTGGATCGTCACATTCGCGCGATTCGGGATGACGTACAACCTTATGGCGCCCTTCTTTCTTTTATCCCTGATCGCAGCGTTGAAGTATCGTGAGAAATCGAGCCTTCCCTGGTTGGTGGCGGCAGGTATCAGTTCCGCGCTGGCTTTTTCAACCGACTACCTTGGGATTATCTGCGGTATCACCGTCGGATTGATGCTGCTTCTTCTCAGACCCGGTGCGTTGACTATTTTTATACCCGTTTTTCTCGCGACCCTGGCTGTGGTATTTTTGCCGGTGGTTTTGCTCAATGGGCCGGTTTTCTTCACCGATATGCTCAATCTGTTCACCTGGGGAGGCCAGGTTCAATCTTCAGTCTCACCTTTGATCAGTATAGTGGTTAACTATTCAGAGTTACTGCGCCGTGAAAGCTGGATACTTCTGGGAATATGCGGGCTGTTTTTGATCAAAGATAAGCCGCTTCGCAACATACTGATTACGTCCACCGGCCTGACGTTGTTGATAGTCACCCGGGCTTATACCCCGGTCGGCGGAGGGCTGCATTACCTTATGCATCTGTTCCCGATCTTTGGAATGGGGCTGGCTGTCTTCCTGATGAAAGCGTATGACTCAGTCAAGTTGGTCGCGACAGACGCGTACGGCGCGATCCATAACTCCTTCGCCCGGTTGGCACCTCCACTGGCCATAGCTACATCCATGGCGGTGGTCTTCACGCCCGTGATCTGGATGGTACTCAGCTCTTTCGCTTTGACAGTGTACTCCACCGATTACCTGTTCACCGGTAATGATGACCTGCGCCTCGCCGAAGTGGATGACGCGGAAAAGGCGCGGGAGTATGTCAACGCGCGGGTTAAACCCGGCGACCTGGTGCTGGGTTCACCAACGCTGATCTGGGGTCTTGCGACCATGAACCGGGCTGATTTTCTGGGCGCGCTGGCCTATACGGGCCAAAAACCGAACAATTATATTGATGTTGATAAATCCCGCTTTACTCAGCATATCTCTCTCGATTCAGCCCGGTTCGTTTTCCTGGATCCGCTGGCTGAGGAATTCGCGCCGAAAGTACTGCCCGGGATGCAAGCCTGGCTCGATGAAATTCATACATGGCCGGTGGTGTTTAAAGCCGGGGAGATACAGGTGTACGAACAAAAAGCGGAATAAAGAACAAAGCGCGGGGTTATCGGTTAAAATTCTGCAGATAAACTGATAACTCCGAGGCTGGAAATGACACAGAATAAAACTGACAAACGTAAAACCAGAGCAGAAGCGAAGAAAAAAGCGGAGCAGCGCATCCGCGTCGTTGCCGGTATCGTAGTACTGCTGGTAGTTGCCGGCATAATCTGGGCGATAGTCTCTTCACAAAAACCGGCGGCTTCCGCACAGACCGCAGCCAACGCCGGCAAGTATTCCACGTACCCCGCGATGACCGTTGACAAAGCCAAAAAGTACACCGCCACGTTCAAGCTGGCTAAAGGCGGTGAATTTATCGCGGAGTTGTACCCGGACAAAGCTCCAAAGACAGTTAACAGCTTTGTCTTTTTGGCACGTGAAAAGTACTTTGACGGCACCACCTTCCACCGGGTGCTCGAGGGCTTCATGGCCCAGGGCGGCGACCCCACCGGAACAGGAATGGGCGGGCCCGGTTACCAGTTCGAAAATGAAGACAGCGACCTGAAATTTGACAAACCCGGCGTGCTGGCCATGGCCAACGCGGGCCGCAACACGAACGGAAGCCAGTTCTTCATTACTTTTACAGCCACGCCCCAGTTGGATGGCGGTTACACCATTTTTGGCCAGGTGACGGACGGTATGAATGTGGTCAACGGCATTACCCGCCGCGACCCACAGGCCAACCCGGGCTTCACCGGGGACGTGATCGAAAGTGTCACCATTAGCGAGAAATAGCATGACGAACCGGACTGAAGCTAAATTGTCACTCACTTCCATCTGCCTGAAAACCATGCTGGTTCACACGGTCACGTATTTCGCGGCCGGCCTTATCAGCTCAACGGTCTTTGATTATGCTGCGCGATACGCGGATCCGCTGCTGGGAAATTTTATGCGTCCGATCAGTCACCCGATGGTGGCGGCCGGGCCAATGCTGCAGGTATTCCGCGGGCTGCTGTTCGGACTGGTTTTCTATCTGTTACGCGAAGTCTACTTCGGCGGTAAAAGAGGCTGGCTCACTACCTTCGCGGTGCTGGTCATCGTTGGCATCATTTCTCCCTTTGGTCCGTCCCCCAGTTCAATCGAAGGATTGATCTACAGTAATGTGCCGTTGAACTTCCACTTCATCGGCCTGCCTGAAGTAATCATCCAATCTTTCCTGCTGGCTTATATAACCCATTACTGGGTAAACCACCCCGGGAAGAAATGGCTCGCGTGGATCATCGGTGTCATATTCGCACTGGTGGTATTAATGTCCACACTGGGAATTTTGGCCGGTCTTGGCATCCTGCAGGTACCCGCCTGATTTTGCTGCAAACTGGATAGACTGGGGATCTAATGAAAATACTTGCGTTAGAGGTTGAGAACTATCCGGTTAATTGGGCCGAAATTGAACCCGCTTTGCTTCAGTCGGAAGCAAAGCGGGTTTATGAGTTGGAACAGCGGAATCTGATACGGCAGATATACTTCAGGGCGGATATTAAAAGTGCCGTGATTGAATGGGAATCGGACACTATAGACGAAGTCCGCGCCTTGATCGCTGACTTTCCACTGGTAAAAGCAGGATTAATTCACTTTGATCTTATTCCTTTAATGCCATATTCAGGTTTTTCAAGGCTTTTTGGGTAATTTTTATGCCATTTGCCCTTTATCAGGAGGATAATAAAATATACCCTCCAAATTATGGATACAGCTCTCACTCTCGATGTAAAAACAATTTTTTCAGCCAGGTCACCATTAATCTCATTCTTGGCCTGGCACTTTGGTTTTCATCACTGGGCCGGTATCAAAAGGGGTTGAATTATTTTATTGGTTTATTCATCGCTCAGGCAGTTACGCAGTTTTTGTATATATTTCGAGGCGTCCTGCCTGACCTTGTGACCATTGTTCTGGCCAACACATTTTTAATCGCCTCTTACAATCTGGGCTACCTGGGGTACTGTCAGTTCTTTAACCGGAAAGTGAATAACTGGTTTATTGTTCTTCCTATCGCGGTTATTCTGGTTATGTTCACTGCTTACATAAACAATTTCACCGTAAGGGCGGTCACACTTGGATTGGTTTCTACCGCTCAATATCTGATTCAATTTTTATTGGTCTTATCAATAAAAGAAAACGCGATCAAACGGTCTAAACCGATCCTGTTAATTGGATATGGAATAATTATCGTTCTGTTTTCAATACGAGCCGTTTATATTTTAATAAATCCAACGAGGATTACGTCTCTATTAGATCCTATGTGGCTGAACACATTGACATTATTCGCCTCGATCCCCAGCATCCTGTTCATCGCGCTGGGGGTTTTATTAATGATCTCAGACCGTCTTCTCGATGAAAACAGGGAACTGGCTACCCGTGATTCTTTGACGCACATTTTTAACCGGCGGACATTTTCAGACCTGGCTGTGCGTGAATTAGCCCGCGCGCAACGCAGTGACCATGATACAGCGCTGCTGATGTTGGATATTGATCATTTCAAAATTGTTAATGATACCTACGGTCACCCCATCGGGGATGAAGCGTTGATCCATCTGGTAAAGATCATAAAAGAATCAGTTCGAATGCAGGATCTGTACGGACGTTGGGGTGGCGAGGAATTCGTGATCCTGCTGGCAGAAACAGATGCGGAAGAAGCTCGTCAGATCGCCGAGAGGCTGCGTCAACGCATAGCGGACAGTACACTGGTGATTAACAATATCACCATAAAAATGACAGTAAGTATTGGTATATCGACCATGCCTGGCTCAGTCAAACCCGAATTGGTTTGCATGATCGAACAGGCGGACAAAGCCATGTATGAAGCCAAACATGCAGGCCGGAATTGCGTGAAGTTGGCTCCATTCAGCTACGACAATCAACCTGTTATTTGACCGCCCTGGTCAGAAATACCATATCAATAATCATCGGCAAATCCTTGTAATGCTGATTTCATTATCGCCACCCTAACGGCCGGTATAATAACACTGAAAAATATCCAAACCATTGTGGGGTGATCACGTGACCAAATGGCGTCATCATATATTCATTTTCCTTGCCCTGGCGATTTTCCTCGGTCTGCGAATATTCGCTTCAGATCCGTGGACGGCAGCCATTTCCACAAATGATACCGATTCTTATGTATCCACGGCTAAAGCCCCCTTTTTCTCCACCGGTTTCTTCAGTGGTATGCGGCCAATCACCATACCGTTTCTATATAAGATATTCACCCCACCGGGGGGGTATGACACATCCGTCCGGAGCGAACCCAGCATCGGCAAGCTGCCGGGGCTGCGTGAACTTCCCGGTTTCAGCAGCGTGGCATTGGTTCAATCCATCATATCTGTACTGTGCTGGATGGCATTGGCGGTTTCACTGTATTTTAAATTGGGAAACCGCTGGCTCCGTTACGTCAGTGTAACGTTGGTCTTATTATCCGCCCTCCTGCCCGAGATCATAAGCTGGGACCATGTGATGATGGCAGAATCGTTGTCATACTCACTGTTTGCACTGTTGCTCGCTTTCGGCCTTCATTTATTTGACCTGCCTTTTTTCACGAAAGCCATGTCTTCAAATGGAGAGAAATGGTTAGCCGCGGGCTTTCTGGTTACCATGTTCCTATGGGTCAATACCCGCGATACAAATTTATATTTTCTCGAAATCGCCAACATAAGTCTCATCATTGGGCTGGCTATACCCTATTTTGCCAGCAAATTCAAAACAATCTCCCGGTTGGTTGTTGCCGTACTGGTTATTTCCAGCCTGATTGTTATATTTCACCAGACAGGGGCACAATCAAGCAAACGCCTTGTCAACCCGCTGATAAATAACCTGACATCCAATGTTTTCCCTTATTCAACCCGCGTTGAATTTATGCATGAGAAATGGGGAATGCCTAATTCACCGGAGATCATTTCAAACAGGGCATCTGCAAACTACAGCACCATCACAGGTAATAAGGAATTTGTGAAATGGGTGCAAAAGAAGGGATTGAGTGCCTATACTGATTTTATGATCAACACACCGGAGTGGACCATCCAGATGTTGATCAATTCTTTCAGTGATACATTCGGGTATTACAAGCAGCCGTATTTTGATCCCAAGACTATCAACCTGTCGGTTAACCCCAAACAGCTCACCCGGTTGGTTAACTGGTCTTCCAGTGATCTGATCATCATCACGCTATTTCTTATCCTGTTATCTTTCGCGAAAAATTTGAAACAAAAACAAACAGCCTTATGGCCTATTCTGGGGATGATGGCCTGCATCTGGCTGGGAGCAAGCGTTATGTACGCCGCCTCTTACCTGGGGGAAACCTGGGGAAGCGCCGCCCGTCACATTCAAAATGTCATTTTGACCTACCGGTTATTGATCCTTGTATATGTCCCATTGATTTTTGATGCGTAGCGAAAAAGGTATAGAGCTTCCAATATCAATTTGGCATATCCATCGTTGAATTAGGCACAAACTGATCCCGAAATCCGCAGATCTAACTGTCATTCTTCGGAAGTCTGTTGTATATAGACGTCTATGATCATCAAAAATACTATCCCTCTGTTCACCGAAAAATCAATCTTAAAACTTGTACAAAATTCTTGACAAACCGAATTAGACTTGTATACTCTTAATTAAGGGCAACCCTCCCTTCAATTCAAACAAAATAGCAGTCAAATGAAGGCGATGATCTGAAACTAAGAATTTGGTCGCATATCCGTTCAACCCGGAAATAGTTTCAGGGAGCCAGAAGCGAAACCGATCACAATCAAGGTCGGTTTCCGTGTTTTAACCGGTTGTCTTTGCACATTTAAATGCTCCATTCACCAACAACGCACCGGGTACGCACCTAATTTATTCGTAGCTGTATAGGTGAACTCCAGGGTGGCTTTTTCAACCAACCGCGGGAACAAGACAAAATCCTTTCTTGACAATTACCGGCAGAGCAATATCAAGAAACGTTCCCGCCAAATAAACAACTTCCTGCCTACTGGAAAGCGGTTTCTTCTGTTCTACCTTGAAATAACCGCGCATTCAAGGAGGTTAATTTGAATCCATATTCAACCATCGTAATTAGTTATCCTGCCTGGTACTCATCTTATGCTTTCTCAAAATGATGAGTTTTCAAATGGCCATTTGAAACGGTGAATAAATCTAGTAATAGGAGGTAGTTATGGCAGCCTCACGATCCACTACACAAAAGATTTTTCTTATACTGATATATACACTCCTTTTACCGGGGATGCTTTTTCTAAATAGCGGTATGGCGTTGGCGCAAGATACTCCACCTGAACCACCGGCAGAATCGGCTCCTCCTGAAGAACCGGTGACAGAGTCCGCGCCACCGGAAGAACCTGCAGCCGAACCCGCGCCGGTGGAGGAAGCGCCGCCTGAACAACCTTCCGGGGAAGAGCCGGCATCTCAAGAACCATTGCCTGACGAACCCGCCCCGTTAACCGGAGAAGAACCGCCCTTACCTGCGGAGGTGACATCTGAACCTCCAACGGATACAGAACCAGTACCTGTTTCTGAAACCGTTGAACCCACACCTGAAGAGGTCATTGCTTCAGGGGTAGAAGCGCTTCAAGAAACAGGCTCTGTGATCTCTACAGAAACCGGTGAAATTCTCCCGCTTTCAAGCGTTGCGGCCGCCGACCTTCTGGCAGAAGGCGACCCTGTCATTGTTCGCGGGTCAACCACCTACAATTTTCTGCCCACCGGGTCACCATGCCCGGCCGGTAATGTGTGTGTTTTTTCTGATACGCCAATCACAACAGCCATTCAATTTGCCGATCCGGGTGAGCAAATCACCATCGCCGCGGGATCGTACACAGAAGATGTAATGGTGGACAAAGATGTACTGTTGATAGGCGGATCAGCGGGAGTATATACCAACAGTTTTGTGCTCAGCGCCCCTGTTACCAGCCTGTCTTTGTGGCAGAATATTTTCACCAGCAATGTGACGGTTATGACCGACACATCAGCCGGAACACAGGGTGACATTCAGAACGGTATCGACCTGGTTTCATCCAATGGAACAGTGCTGGTGCTGGAAGGCACCTATGAACTTGACAACACTCTGACTATCAGCAAGCCGCTGACAATGACAGGCAATGTAGGCGACCCGACATCACCAGGAGCCGCACTTGACGCTCCAGTGATCCAGCACAAAAGCGGTGGAACCAACACTGCCATGGTCATATCGTCAAGTAATGTTACCGTTCAAGGGTTCATTATCAAAGGATTTGAGACGGGTATAAAGGTTCAGGGAACATCCGGCGGGTCCGGCCTCTCCAGCATTAAGATCCTGAATAACAGTTTTGTGGATAATACCCAATTTGACGTTCTGATCCTTGGAAAGACAACCAATCCGCATGTTGATTACAACGCGTTCTTAGATCCGGCCAATTCAGGCCACCCGGTCGGGTATGCCATCTACAAGGCTCCTGAAACGTCACAGCTCTATGCCCTGGGGAACTACTGGGGCGGGGATTCAGTCTATTCATGTGTAGATTGGAAAAAGGGAGAATGTGTTGAATGGGATTGGATAAACGTTTTTGGTCCGGTTGGGTATTATGAAACAGTGATGGGTGATTTCACCAGTATCATCCCTAAACTTCTGCACAATGACGACAAATTGAACGGCAGCAACGATATCCCTGCCGGCAGCACGGGAACAAACCGCCAGGGGATTGTCAACGGGTTCACCACACAGGAACCCAACACGATCAAGGTAAAACTGGATAACCATCCACCACAAAGTTACGATCAGACTCAGTGTCCACCGGGAACATTCTATAACGGCGTCTTATGTGTGCAGGAAACTCCGCCTGTCACTGAGACACCTGTGGTAACCGAAACACCGGTAGTTACGGAAACTCCTGTGGTAACAGAGACTCCGGTCGTTACTGAGACACCGGTTGTGACCGAAACTCCCGTGGTCACAGAAACACCGGCCGTTACTGAGACACCGGTTGTGACCGAAACCCCCGTGGTAACTGAAACCCCAGTTGTAACGGAGACTCCTGTGGTGACGGAAACACCTGTAGTTACCGAAACCCCGGTGGTAACCGAGACACCGGTTATTCCGATCATTCCATTGATTCCCGCCCCGGGTGGCGCACCCATCCTGGCGATTGGCGGCTTGATCCCCGTGACCGGTGGAGCAGTCATCGTGGCCGGCCTCAACCACACCTGCATGACTACGGCTGATGGCATGGTCGTGTGCTGGGGGCACAATGAATTCGGACAGGATGGCGACGAAACCAATACCGACAGGCATGTCCCTGTGTTCGTCAACGGGCTGGAAGGCATCACCAATCTTACGGCAGGCAGCAACCATACCTGCGCCCTGAACGGTGATGGCGAAGTCTGGTGCTGGGGCGAGAACAGCTCAGGTCAACTGGGTGATAACTCCACGCAGAACCGGTCAACGCCGGTAAAGGTACAGGGATTGCCCGGACCGGCAGTATTCTTTACAGCCGGTAAGGACTTTACCTGTGCCAATCTGGAAAACGGCCAGATCTGGTGCTGGGGCGAGAACCAGGCCGGACAGTTAAATGATGGTTCAACCACCAACCGGCTTACCGCTGTGAAAACGAATTTCAGCCAGGCACCCAACCAGATTTCCGGCGGTATCAATTTCCTGCTGGGTGAGACTGGTGGAGCGGTGGCAAATTGGGATAACGTCAAACCAGCGGCTATCAACCAGTTGGAAGGCTCCATGGCGATCTCAGCCAATAGGTGGTCTCCCGGCGGTTGCGCCGTCACATTGACCGGGCAGGTTAAATGCTGGGGCAGTGACCTGATGTCGGCGGGCATTATGGATGCGTCCAACTCGCTATCCGTTGGTTCCGGATGGGACCATGCCTGTGCCATCAACTCAGACTTCACAGTCTCCTGCTGGGGGCAGAACCTGTATGGTGAGCTGGGCGACGGCACCAAACTGTCGCGTTCCACAGCCTCTCCGGTGAAGAACCTGCCAGTCATCGGTGCGCTGGCTGTAGGCGCGCATCACGCCTGTGTGCTGACCGCTGAAGGCGACCCGATGTGCTGGGGCCGCAACATCTATGGTCAAAATGGTGACAACTCGACTATCGATAGGACTTTACCGGTAAGAGTAAGACTCCCATCGAAGTAGATCATTATTGGTAGCTTCAAAAAACCTCCTCACACACTCCCGTGAGGAGGTTTTCATTTAATGGTTCATCGTTACCATAATGAATTCAGGGCAAATGACAAATCCTCCCCGGGACTGGCGAATCCAGTGATGGTCATTTATCTGTCAATACTGGTTGGAAAAACTACTGCCGGCGCCATTGACTTTTATTTCTCTCATGAGAAAATTGCCCCATGGAAAATCAGACAACTTCAGAATTCTGGAATGACTATATCGCGTCTTTGAAATCCGGTGGAACTTCGATTCCGGATGGTTATGAAGCCTGGCATTTCTGCAACAACGAAGAAAGCGCCAATCACCTGGCACAGCTGGTTTATGACGGAACCAAACAGGCGACGGCCAGTCTGGTTTGGTCTTATGAAGCGGAAGGTGAGTCCGTTCCCCGTACAGGCGATCACAGTGTGATCACAATGTGGGATGGCACTCCGGTTTGTATAATTAAGGCAACCAACATTATGGTGCTGCCATTTGATCAGGTACCTGAATCATTCGCCTATGAAGAAGGTGAGGGTGACCGGTCACTTCGTTACTGGCGCGAGGTTCATACCCACTTCTTTACGGAAGAATGCATAGCTATCGGCCGGGAACCATCAGCGGATATGCCGGTGGTTTGTGAGAGTTTCAACGTCGTTTATCGCGCGAAGACTTTTCCGAATTCCTGAAACACTCCACCCGGAAATACGTACAATAAGTATAAGGCGACCGAAAAACCCGTCTTTGTTCTTTTTTATGTATTGACATTGGAGGGCAGATGAATAAGAAGCTGGTCCGATCGCTGCTGCTGGGATTGGGACTCACCGGATCCGTCATGATCGCCTGGCGGTTAGTGTCACAGTTGAAACCGCTGCCATGCCCTGCATGGATGAGCTGGCTGCTGGAAAACCCGTTTACGCGCGGCGTAATGGACGCGCCGCTGTTGGTTCAACGCGCGGGTTTGAAGCCGGGTATGCATGTTCTGGATGCCGGATGCGGCGCGGGGCGCGTCACAGTGGAGGCGGCTGAAAGAGTGGGGGAAACCGGCGAGGTGGTTGCGCTTGATATTCAACCGGCCATGCTCGAAAAAGCCCGGGCAAGGTCCAAACAGGCGGGGCTGGATAACGTGCGTTTTATGCTTTCCGCGCTGGGTGAGAAAATGTTGCCGGAAAACCGGTTTGACCGCGCTCTGCTGGTCACAGTGCTGGGTGAGATCCCGGACCGTAAAGCCGGCCTGGAAGAAATCGCCGCTTCCCTGAAACCCGGCGGAATTCTTTCCATAACCGAAATGCTCCCCGACCCGCATTATCAAACCATTCAATCCATCCGGAGGCTGGCCCACGCCGCCGGTTTGGTAGAGAGCCGGGTTTTTGGCAACAAAATGATCTATACCGTAAACTTCCGAAAACCTGTTCCGCATAAGGCATAAGGCTTTCGGCAAGTCTTCGATCAATAGGAAAAACTTGACCGGAATGGCATAATAAGAATGTCAGTCCGGTCTGCTTTTTAATGGAAGAAATCAGGGTGTATTAAAGGAAAAATAGGGTACTATTGCACTCCCGATCGGAGAAATATGTATTCATCCAGTAATTTTTTACCCACACTTCCCGAAGAACTCGCCGCCCGCGGCTGGGACCAATGTGACGTCATCCTGGTGACGGGTGACAGTTATATCGACAGCCCGTTCATCGGAGCGGCCGTCATCGGGCGGGTACTGGAAAAAGCCGGCTTCCGGGTGGGGATCATCGCGCAGCCTGACATAACATCCGATACTGACATTACCCGCCTGGGAGAACCGCGCCTGTTCTGGGGGGTGACCGGCGGCAGCGTCGACTCTATGGTGGCCAATTACACCGCCTCTCGCAAGAAACGCCGGAGCGATGATTACACCCCGGGTGGAGAAAACACCCGCCGGCCCGACCGGGCTGTCATCACCTATACGAATTTGATACGCCGGTTTTATAAGAATACCAGGCCGGTCGTGCTGGGCGGAATTGAAGCCTCATTGCGGCGGGTGGCGCATTACGACTTCTGGTCTGATTCCGTTCGGCGTTCCATTTTATTTGATGCCAAAGCGGATTACCTCTTTTACGGGATGAGCGAGCAGTCCATTCTGGAATTTGCCGGGGCATTGAAAGCCAATGAACCGGTTGACCAGATCCGCGGGCTGTGTTTCGTCACCCGCGAGATGCCGGTGGAGCCTCTGGTTGAATTGCCTTCCTATGAAGAGGTCTCAACCGATAAAACCGCTTTTATCAACATGTTTCATGCCTTTTATCAGAACAACGATCCTTTTTCAGCCTCCCGGCTGGTTCAACGTCACGGTGACCGGTACCTGGTGCAAAATCCGCCGGCGTATTACCCCACACAACAGCAACTGGATGAAGCCGCCGCCCTTCCCTTTCAACGCAGGCAGCATCCGTATTATGAACAGCAGGGAAAAGTCAAAGCGATGGAAACCATCCAGTTTTCCATCAGCACCCACCGCGGCTGTTATGGCGAGTGTAACTTCTGCGCCATTGCCGTGCATGAAGGCCGTACGGTACGCTGGCGATCCATTGAATCCTTAAAAAAGGAAGCCGAGTCGTTTACCCGCCATCCGGATTTCAAGGGGATCATCCAAGACCTTGGCGGGCCGACGGCAAATATGTACGGGTTTGAATGCCGGAAGAAGTTAACCAAAGGTGTATGCCATGATAAACGCTGCGTCTTTCCGGAAACCTGTCATGTACTAAAACCCGATCACCTGGCACAGGTCAAACTACTTAAAGCCGTACGCGGGATTACCGGTGTTAAGAAGGTCTTTGTCGCCTCCGGCATCCGCTATGACCTGATCCAGGCGGACGAGGCACACGGGAATGAGTATCTGCGGGAGATAGTGGAACACCATGTTTCCGGCCAGTTGAAGATTGCGCCGGAACATAGTGAAGACCATGTGCTGGCCAAAATGGGCAAACCGGGCCGGCGGGGTTTACTGCAATTCAAAAAGGACTTTGACGCGCTTTCCGCGAAAGCCGGAAAGAAACAATTTTTAACATACTACCTGATCGCCGCCCACCCCGGTTGCACTGATGAAGATGTGATCCGGTTGAAACGATTTGCCAGCCAGGAGCTTCATGTGTCACCGGAACAGGTACAGATCTACACACCCACGCCGTCCACGTATTCAAGCCTGATGTACTATACCGGTTTGGATCCATTCACCATGAAACCGGTTTTTGTGGAAACAGATACAGCCCGAAAAGAACGCCAAAAAGCACTTATTGTGGAAAAACCTGCCGGTAATAAGCCGGTATACAAGAAACCGGGTATCCCCGGAAAAGCAGGAAGACGATGAGCTACCGATTATTTGCCGTAACCGCCCCGGGATTGGAACCCTATACCGCGGCTGAATTGACCGCGCTGGGTATAAATCCACTCCCCCCGGTTTCCATGACCGGACCGGGCGAAGTAAAGGAAGAATCCGGAGGGCTGGAATTTGAGGCCAGTACCACCGACCTGTTCCGTACCAACCTGATGCTGCGCACAGCAAACCGGATCATCTACCGGCTGGGTGAATTTACGGCGGTATCTTTTCCGGAACTGCGAAAAAAAGCGGCCCGCCTTCCCTGGGAGACTGTTTTACGGCCGGGGCAGCCGGTGGCGCTGCGCGTGACCTGCCACAAATCAAAAATGTACCATTCCGGCGGTGTAGCCGAACGGGTGGCCGGCGCCATATCTGACCATCTGGGCAAAGAATGCCCGGTGGAAAAATTCAATGAGAACGCGTCGCCGTTGCCGCAATTGATAATTGTGCGGTTCAATCACGATGTTTGCACCATCAGCGCCGATACATCCGGTGAACTTTTGCACCGCCGCGGATACCGCCTTGAAACAGCCAAAGCGCCGCTGCGTGAAACACTGGCAGCAGGGTTGTTGATCGCCTCCGGCTGGAACGGTACATCGCCCCTGTTGGATCCCTTTTGCGGCTCGGGAACAATCGCCATAGAAGCCGCGTTGATGGCCCGCAGGATTGCCCCGGGGAAGAACCGCCGGTTTGCTTTTATGGATTGGCCGGATTTTGACGAAAAGAAATGGAAGCATGTGCTTGCCCGGGCAGCCTCATTGGAAGTACAAACCCACACCCCCATCCTCGCCTCTGACCGGGACGCCGGCGCCATTCAAATGGCACAAAATAACGCGAAACGCGCGGGAGTATTGGAGAATATCCAATTCGATTGCCGGGCAGTCTCGGCTATCGAAGCGCCCTCCAAACCCGGCTGGGTGGTCACCAACCCGCCGTACGGTGTGAGGGTCAGCCCGGATCGCGACCTGCGAGATCTTTACGCCCGGTTGGGTGACGTGTTACGGGCAAATTGCCCCGAGTGGAACACGGGCATTCTGTGCAACAGTGACATATTGATCGGGCAAACAAAAATCCGCGCCTCGGAAAAAATCCGCCTGATTAACGGTGGATTACCGGTAACTTTGTATTGTGGGAAAGTTTGAAATGCACTAAAATTATCTATACGACCCGGCGATCATGTACTTTGCAAAAGTGTAAGGGGAATCCTCTGATTCCATTGTTAAAATAAACAGAGTAAAATTGACGCAGTGTCAAAAATCTCAGGAAGAAGGGGTTGAAATTGGCTACATCTCGAACTCAACTTATGGTAGACCGCCTAAACCAGTTGCAGGCATCCTCACCCGACGTAGAGGCTTCCGCCGTCGTCAGTGTTGATGGTCTGTGCATCGCGTCAGCACTTCCGCACGGAGTGGAAGAAGACCGCGTTTCGGCCATGTCTGCCGCCATGCTGTCCCTGGGTGAACGTATCGCCGGGGAATTGGGCCGTGGTTCACTGGAACAGATTTACATCAAAGGTGACACAGGGTTTGTGGTTCTCATGTCTGTTGGCAACGACGCCGTTTTAACCGTGCTCGCCCGCGAACAGGCCAAACTGGGACTCATCTTCCTGGATATCCGCCGGGCTGCTGACGATCTGTCAAAACTGATCTAACCCTGAGTCCAAAATGGATTCGGCTGCGGGGAGCGACCATTTTTATCCCAATAATTTAGCACGCATCACCCTGCTTTCGCTGGAGGATGTGATGGGCACGAATGGGATAAATGCTTTACTGCGGCTGGCTAACAAGAACGAATACATCGGCAAATTGCCTCCAGATAACCCCGATCTGGAGTTCGATTTCGCCGATTTTTCGATGATTCACGGCGCGCTCCATGATCTATACGGGCCGCATGGCAGCCGCGTTCTGGGTTTGCGCGCCGGTGAAGCTACGTTTAATGAGACACTGCGTATTATCGGTGAAGCAGTCGATGTGAATGACCATGAATTTGCCGCGTTACCTGTTGCCGAAAAAGTCCGCGTCGGGATTTCACTGGTGGGCATAACGTTCACCCAATCCACCGGTAACTTTCCGGTCATCCGGGAAGATAATGAGAATTTCATATATTCCATAACCAGCTGTCCGGTTTGTTGGGGCCGCAAAACCCAGGAACCATCCTGCCATTTCTTTTCAGGACTGATCATGGGAGCCATAAAATGGGTGACACGGGGAATTATCGTTGACGTGATCCAACGGTCAGCCCGCTCATGCGGAGACATAAGTTGCGATTTTCTGATCCCCAAAAATCCGGCAGCAACTCAGTAAGATCAACCGGCAGATAAATTCATCCGCCGGTTTTTTGTGCCGTTATTTCTTCTTAACCGGTGTGGGAAGCGGCAGCGAAACAAATGGTGATGACAATTCACAGACAGCCATATTGTCGAAGTAAATGACACCATCATTCTGAAAATGGGGTTCAAGCCCGATGGTTCCGGGAGGGATCGGTGACTTGTCTTTGTATACGATCATCTTCTTCCCATTAAGCCAGACCTGCAATTCGCCGTCAAAGAAGCTGACCTCAAAATAGTACCATTTCTTTAATTGCGCCTGTGTTCCCGCGCGGCCAACCGTGATGGCCTGACCGGAATTAAAGCGCACAGTTTCCAATAACACATTGGGGCCAAAATTGGTGAAGTAGCGCACATCACCGGTATCAAAACTGTGCCGCCAGTTGAGGAACATCGCGTTCATAGACTTACCGTCAAACATCACTTTGATCCTCCAGACGGCATTGTCAAACATCAATCCTGACCGCATATTGGTTCCAGGCGGCTGGATATCCTTATTCCCGGTGGCCGCGATGGCGAAATTACCTGCCTCCCCCGGGACTTCCACCACGGACCAGCCCATCGCGCCCGCGTCAACTTCAGACCAGTCATTCGCGGTTTGATCCTGAAGGTCCTCGATGTACAGCAACTTCTCCCCGGGCCCGCATGCGGCGGACGCTTTATATCCCAGCGGATCATCCTCCAGGATGACAATCTCGGTGTTGTCACCCCGTTGGAGAGTCAATGATTTTTCGAGAGGGATGAATCCCGAGGCTTTC
>CAYOKC010000007.1:0-48497 GCA_964404415.1 uncultured Leptolinea sp.
CCATTCGGCACATGCTGATCTGCTTTCATTGGATTAAAGTTGACTGACAAACCAATCTTCCATGAAAGAAGCAGCCATTATGAACCAAAAATTCCGCGAACCTGTCAGCGGCTTCACCCACCTGGGCGCGGCTATTTTTTCCGCCATCAGCCTGATCATTATGTTGATACTTTCGTGGGGTGATCCCCAAAAACAAGTGCCGCTGGCTATTTACGGCATCAGCCTTATCCTGATGTTTTCCGCAAGCGCCACCTATCACCTGGTGATCACTTCACCTGAAAAGCAACTTTTCCTGCGTAAATGGGACCATTCCGCCATTTACCTGCTGATCGCCGGCACGTATACCCCCATTTGCCTGACGTACTTCACCGGCCCGTACCGCTGGGGGATGCTGGCTGCCGTCTGGGCTTTCGCCTTTATCGGGGTGGCTGTCAAGATCTGCGTTATTCACGCCCCGCGGCTGTTGAATGCCGGCTTGTACCTGGCAATGGGTTGGCTGGCGGTATTTGCCATACCGCAGATCATCAGCAATATGCCGCTGGGAGCGATCCTATGGATGGTAGCCGGCGGGTTCTTCTTTACCCTGGGCGCGGTTATTTACATCACGAAAAAGATGGACTTCATTCCCGGGGTCTTTGGTTTCCATGAGGTCTGGCACATATTCGTCATTCTGGGATGTTTGTGTCATCTGATCATGATAGCCGGCTTTGTGGTTCCGGCCGTCCCGCTCGCGTAATTAAGCAAAAAAATCAAGTCAAAACCGGCGGATAACTTCCGCCGGTTATTTTTGATACTTGTATATTCCGGAAATAATCCTGTATAGTATAGATAGAGGGGAGGAGACGTACAAACCGAAGATGATGACTGGAGAGGAGCCATGAGTCTTCTACAAAGTTTGTTCGCCGATAAAAAAGAAGCCACCCGGCTGCAAAACGCCTTTACCATCGGGATGGATAATGCCCGACAGCACCTGTGGGAAACCGCTTCGCGCCATTTTCTGGCGGCAGTGGATCTGCCCAATTGCTACACCAAATCCCAGGTGATGTTATGCCTGTGTTACAGCCACGAAATGGATGATGAATCGGTAAAAATCCATCTGCGCCACCTGCAAAAGGCGGATCCCGGTCTGGCAGAGAAAATTGCCGCTCTTCCCGGCGCGGCACGCGCTTTATGCCTTGGCACGCCGGATGAACCCGAGTCAACGCAATTTACCCGGGTACTGGTCAATATTCGTGACCACCATAAGCTGCCGACGCTGCTGGACATGCGCATGCTGCCTTCCGCGTATATCAAGCTGATCATGGGGATGGCCAATGATGGATACATTACCCGAATCAAGAACCGTGACACGCATGACCCGCTTCACATGCCGGATATGTGCTGCCCGGTTCTAACCCCCAAGGGCAGCCAGGCGCTTGAGGTATGGGATTCGACCTTTGCTATTTTTGCCGATAATGTAATGGCAATGGTTGATAAGATGTAAGGTTGGAGTACCGGTGCGCGGTAAAAGGGGGTATTATTGACTGCCTCTGAAAGGAATTATCTGCGATGAAAATAACCACCGCGCGCGAACTGCTGGAACCCGGCCAATCGGCCATTGTCTTCTTCACCCACGGGCAGAGTTTTACTATTGACCCTTCCGGCGAGGGAGAGACAGGTGAATGGATGCTAAGCCCCGCGCTTGTGAACAAGGTGGACAGGGTCGTCGTTTACCTGCGGGATGAAGACCGCAAGGTCAACCATATTTATATGGGTGACTTCATTAGCCTGCGGCGGGGTTCGCGTTCCCGGCGCTTCTTTATCCGCTTTTCCCACATGAAAGAACTGGGCACCACCCAGGTTCACTGGCTTGACTTCGGAAATGGAACCAAGTCGCCGGTGAATTACGTGGAAAACGCGTAAGCCAGTCCCGCCATTCTATTCGCTGACCGGGGGGAACAGGGCGGTATCGATCACCATTCCCGTGGATGGATCCATCACAATCAGGTTCAGGCCGGGTTGGTGGTAGGAGTAGTCGCGTCCGTCTATCAATATAACGGCATCTTCCTCACCTGAAATTCGCCCGGCGCTGGCAAGCTGCAGGTCAACCGGCAGCCCGTCCGGTTTACCGCCGGACCATTCGATCTTTTGCGGTGATGCCTTCTCCAGGATTGACATGCCATTGCTGATGATGGCCGCGTAGCTTTCGCCTTCATTATCCGGCAGTCCCTGGGTCAAACCTGACCTGGTAAGGATATCGTTGACTTCGGGTGAATTCAGTGTGGACGCGTCATCCATCACACTTAAGACGATCAATTTATCCGCGTATTTCTGTACAAATTCCCGCAGGGTCAGACGCATACAGTTGGAGGTTGACCCTGTAAGCGCGATATCCGGGTAGTCAACCGGCTGACGGTCAAACCCGGGCGCGAAGACCCATTCGCCGTTCACCAGCGCCAGAAACTCGTCAGGAAATTGTTCGCAGATCTGCTGCCGCAGGTCATGGCTTTTGATAATGTACATCTCGCCGGGTGTGACCTTTCCGGAAGCCAGTCCAGCCATTTTTTCTTGCGCGGCCGGTTCAAGGTTGGGGCTGTACCGGGCGTAGTACGAATAGTTGATGTTCAGGCGGTAATCCGCCGCGAATTCCGTCAAACGCGCCCAGTTATCCAGGTTGAGAGGCAAAATGATCACCGATTTGAACTGGCCGGCTGCGTCGCCCCAGAAATCTGATTTCATTGTTGTCTGTTTTCCGCGGGGATTATTGAACTCCTCGTGGAAACGCTCGAGTTGCGGGTGGACTTCAGTCAATTGCAGGCTGAAAGCGGCGAGCAGGATCAGGGCAGTCACCCAGCGGCGCGGGGTAAGCCGGGCTGCCTGGTGGATGGCAAACACGAAGATCAGATAAAACACCGGCCAGAGCATGCGTTCCGTCCCGCGGAACACACCCCACAGGCGTAGTATCGGCTCAGGCAGGGGATAGGTGAACAGCACCCGGTCATTCAGGGTGACCACATTACTGAGGGCGAAAACCACCAGCACGGGGACGATCAAAACCAGCCCCCAGTTATTGCAAAAAACGCAGGTAAACGCCTTGCGGTTTCGGTAGACCAACCCGGCAAGCCCGATGACGGCCAGCAGGATGATACCAATCCCCAGGTAGTTCACGTTCATGGCGTAGGTGCCTTCGGCCAACGGCAGTGGGTCAAAGAAGCGCGACCAGCCGGGCAAAGGGTTGACGAAGGCATTCAGATTGGCTTTGAAATAGCCAAGCCCGGCGTCAGACATATCCACCGCGTCTGAAAAGAAGCCCACCACCCACATCAACAGGGCGGTTGAGGCCAGGCTTACCGCCATGTGCTGGATAACAGGCATGATCTTGCGGTCTTTCAACCAGCGTTCCAGCAGCGTTCCGCAGAACACCACAAAGGTCATCACAAAGAAATACCCCTGGATGAGCACGGCCATGCCGTGTACCAGCGGCCAGTATTTATTCCATCGTCCGTCACGCTTGTTCAGGAAATACAGATATAACGCCAGCAGCACGATCCACTGACCGGACAGCGGTGTGTAACGGAAGACCCGGAAGAGGAAAACATCCGCCAGACAGAAGAAGAATGGCGCGGCAAAGGAGGCCAGCCGGCTGTGACTCACTTCATATAATATGAGAGCGGCCAGCGCGCCCTGCAGGATGAAGTTAAGCAGAGTCCACAGGCCGAAATACTGGAATGTTGCCGGTAAAAAGTAGCTGATGACTTTGAAAGGGATAGCCAGCAAGGGTATGGAATCGGTGAAACACATGCATGTTCCGGCCGGGTATCCCAGGCTGCAGCTATACCCGATGGGGAAGGTCCACGGGTCGTTACGGTAGAACACCCAACCCAGGTAATGCTGGGCGTTATCTCCCAGATTGAAGAGCCAGTCCACCCGACCGGTTTCCAGTGTGCCGGTACCATATACCAGGTAGAAGATCAGCGCGCCGATCAACCCGCCCAGAATGGACAGAACGTCACGCGTTTTGACGGGCGATACCTCTGATCTGCTGACGGCGTCAAGCAGCTTCAGAACACTCCATACCAGTACAGAGAACAAGCCGGTGGCAACTGCCACCAGCAACGCGCGAACGTACAGGCTGCGCTCCTCAAAACTGTGACCGGCTGTCAACAGGGGCGCCCAGAGGTCGCGGAGCAGCCATGCCACCAGCGCCCCGGCCAATAAAGAGACGGCAATACGCGTGAGCGAAACCTGAGAAATTTTCCCGGGAAGTTTGATCATATGGCTATTGTAACCTCCCCCTGAAACGATTTGCTGTCGTAATCCGGCGGCGGCTCGGTCTCAATTTTGATAGAATAAGCGGGTAGCGAAGATTGGTACGTCCCATCCGGTGAATTATTTTAATCCCGGAACTTTGTTATGCCGGCCGCAAAAATGAAGCCTTATATTTTGACCGGCTGCCGATGCAGGAGGAAATCCATGAAAAAACAATTCCATATCGCTCTTATTCTGCTGGTTCTGCTTGCAATCGGCGGGCTGACTGCCGGATGCGGTAATAATGACCAGTTCGAAGCCGTGGCCAAGACCATGGCTGTGCTCACCCAGGCCGCGATGGCCGGCCCCGTGGCTACCGATACCCCGGAACCCACCGCTACACCCACTGAAACCCTGCCTCCCACCCAGACGCCGACCGTCACCATCACCCCCACGCCGGATTTCACCGATTTCGCCCGGGTCACCCCGGCGCCGGCTACAGTCAACACGGCGGCCTGGCAGGGAGTTAACTTTAAATTTGTGAAATATGAGGTCAGCGAAACCACCCGGCCGATGGACCCGCATTCCACAACAGGCCAGGAAGAGCAATTCGGACGCGGCAAGAAGACCGCCAATCTGTACTTCATGACCGATACCAGCGAGATGTACAAGAAGGTGATCAACTCGAGCACCTTTGTCATCGCTACTTTTTCGGACGGCAGCGAATTGAAAATTTATGAAGGCTGGGAAAAGAATGGCGGCCTGTTGAAGGGTTACTATGCCAGTGAAAAAGCTGACACCGTGGGTGAAGTCAACTTCGCGTTCGGCATTCCGAAAGAGGGCATGGATATTGTGGAATTGAAGATCGCGGAGAATGCTGAAAAGAAGGATACGGCGGTAACTCTGTTTCAGAAGTAAGGTTGAGGAAACGATAGTATTAAAACCCTTAGGGTTTCAAAAACCCTAAGGGTTTATTTTTTTCCACCTACTACCTATTCTTTTTTCTTTACACTCAGATACAGGATCAGATCCATTCCCTTTTCACCGGGGACTACTTCTTCATAGCAGGTTTCATATTGCACCTGCAGTTCCGGATTGTTTTGCGCCCAGCCGATCAAATGCTGCCACCCGGCAGGGATGGTTTGAAAAGGTGCCTCAAACGCGTTGACCACCCGCGTGACGGCATACAAACCGCCGCCATAAAACCGGGTGGAAAGCTCTCCCTCTACATATTCCTCCGCGCTGATTTCAATACCGTACTCATATCCGCGTAACCCTTTCGCCGCTTCGGCCGGGCTGACGGGAACGTCAAACCCGAATGTGCGCCTGCCTTCCATCTTGCGACCGTGACTCGTGATCCATTTCTCCACGGCCTGCATAACATCTTCTTCCGGCGTCTGGCTGATAACACGCGAACAGACCACCTGCCGCGGCGCAAGTTCTTCTATCGTGATTTCCCCGTCCTTGTTTGACATAGTTAACCTCCATAAAAATGATTGATGCTAATCAAAGGATACTCTTGCCGTTCGGGTTTTGTTTGATGTTTTTTCTTGTTTTTTATCGAAGGATGCCTGTGTGAGCAGGGGTGTAAAATTCCAATTATGAAATACGAAGACCGCATCCAACGCTCTGTTGACTACATTGACGCCCATCTGACCGATCCGCTGGACCTTGCAGCGATCGCTTCAGAATCAGGCTATTCGCTCTCGCATTTCTACCGGGTTTTTCCCGCCATCACCGGCTTCTCGATCAAGGAATTTGTTCGCAACAAACGGCTGGCAATGGCTGCCCGCCGGCTGGTGACGTCAAAAGGCCGGATACTGGATATTGCCCTGGAATGTGCATTTGACTCACAGGAGGTCTTCACGCGCGCTTTCTCGGCGCTGTATGGCTGTACGCCGGGTGAGTACCGGAAGAACCGGAAACAATCCATCGATGTGTTTGACCGCATGGATGAATTTGCCCGTCAAATGGAATCGCGCGGTCAGCGGCAGCCATTGGAGATACCGGTCAAGGCGGAAGTTGTTTACAGGGACTGGCTGCATCTCGCCGGAATGGAAATTCATACCGGAGTGGCGGAAAATATAGATGAATCGACCATCCCGGCATTCTGGGAGAATGTTTTTGTCCCGCGCCTGCATGAAATTCAAAACCGCGCTTCAATTGACACGATTATCGCGTATGAGGTCAGCGATCCGTTGACGGATGACCTGATGCACATGGCGAGTGTGGAAGTGACCAGGCCGGAAGCTCCTCAGGGGATGCTGGTGCGCAGCCTGGAGCCCGGGTATTATGCCGCGTTCACGCCGCAGCGCCCGCTGGATCCATTTGAATACAGCGCGCTGGTACGCTATGCGTATGGTGAATGGTTTCCCATGTCCGGCTGTGAGATCAGGGCGGATTTTTCACTGGACCTGTATATTCACCGGCTCCATCCGGATGGTCAACCGTACCTTTATCAGCTAACGGTACTGGTTCCGGTTATCGCCCCGAATCAGGCAAGCGGATCATGCCGGCCTGGAAATCCGGCAACCTAATAATTCTTGCTCTCAACCAGTTTGTTAACCCGGTTCAGCCGGGTGGTAAAGGTCTCATAGTCGCTGAGAAGCACGCCCATGTAGAGCATATCCACAATGGCAAGCAGTGAAATACGTGAGACCATTGTTTCACTGTAAAACGTGGTTTCAAAATCACCGGTCAGCAATTCAATATCGGCGTATCGGGTGATCTTTGACGCCTTGAAGTTGGTTAGGGCAATCGTTGTGGCGCCGGATTCGCGGGCTAGTTTCAGCGTGTCCACCACGTCACGCGTGCTGCCGGAGTGGGAGATGCCGATGGCTACATCATTCTTTTTCAGGCTGAGGCTGCTGATCTGCTGGAGGTGGTTGTCGTCAAACGCGCGGGCGTTTAGGCCGATGCGCAAGAACTTGTTCATCAGATCGTTGGCAATGCTGCCCGAGTTTCCCACGCCATAGATATCAATGATCCCCGCGTTGACGATTGCCGCGACGGCCTGCCGGTAGGCCGCCTGGTTCATCATATTCAATGTGTCTGTCAGCGCACGGATGGTGGTGTTGACCATCTTGGCCGGAATGTCCTCCAGCCGGTCATCCGGCTGGACGTGCAGGTCAACCAGCAGCGGGGCAGGGGAATCGTGCACTGTTTTCTGCCCCCAGTCCCTCATCAGTTCCAATTTGAAATCGCTGAAACCTTCAAACCCGATGTGGTTGGCGAAACGAACCACAGTGGGATCGCTGACGCCGCATTGGACGGCAAGCGAAGCCACAGACATGCGGGCGACTTCCGGCCCATGCAGCAGAATAAAATCCGCCACCTTTTGTTCGGATTTCCCGAGACGGGCATATGTTGATTTGATGCGGGATTCAAGTGAGTTTGCCATATCCATGTTGTAATTATATTACATTATGCAATTGACAATGTAATAAGTGTACACTACAATACCCTCATGACGTTATAAACCCGATCCGCTTGACGCGGACACAATTGGAGGTATTTTATGAAACCGGATAAGAAAGCCAGCGAAATGACGGTACAGGAACTGGCAAAATATATAGACCATTCTGTGTTAAAACCTGAATTTACGGAAGAAGAAATTCGGACGTTTATCAAAGAGGGTGTGGAGCACGGCTGCGCGACAGTGTGTGTCAATCCGTCAGCGCTGGATATTGCCGCCGAACTCACCCGTGGCAAAGAGACAAAGATCTGCGTGGTGTGCGACTTTCCCTTTGGCCTCAGCACCACAGAATCCAAGGTGATGCAGGCTGAAATTATGTGCAAACGCGGTGACATCTACGAACTGGATATTGTGGCCAATTATGGCTGGATCCGCGGCGGCAAATGGTCTGATGTCACCGCCGAGTTGAAAGCCGTCACTGATGCCTGCCATAAATACGGAACCGCGGTAAAGGTGATCTTTGAGACCGACGCCCTCAATGTGGAGCAGGTGAAGAAAGCCTGTGAGTGTGCCATTGAGGCTGGAGTTGATTTCGTGAAAACCAGCACTGGTTTCCTCACCGGGTTTGAAAGTCACGGGGCTACACCGGAGATCATCCAGGTGATGATGGATACGTGCAAAGGCCGCGTCAAGATCAAGGGCAGCGGATGTATCCGCACCCGTGAGCACTTCCTGAAGTTGATCGATATGGGCATCGACCGTATGGGCGTGGGGTATAAATCCACCCCTGTGGTTCTGGGCTTAAAAGAGGGGTAGAGACGGCATCCGTCCGGAAAAAACGCCTTCCCTGTGCATGGGAAGGCGTTTTACTTATTTGCGATCATTTCGAGGTAGAGGTCTTCGACCTTTTTTCTGGCCCACGGAGTACGCCGCAGGAAATGCAGGCTCGATTTAACGGTCGGCTCATTGTAAAAGCAGCGGATGGCAACCCGGTCTGATAGGAACCGCCAGCCGTATGTCTCCACGAGTTGCGTGAGCATCATTTCAAGGGTGATCCCGTGTAAAGGGTTTTTAGGTTGACTATCGGGGCACATAGCAATATATCCTGTACCCCGCATTATCGGCGAAAAACGGGGAATCGTCCATAGTAATCCGGCGGAATTCTTCGGGTATTAAGACCGGCGAACGTATAATACGTGATATCCGGTATTATGATTGATCCGGAAATCTTACGGAGAAAATGAAGACTATGGTCACTCTTCGCGCTTTCACTCAAAAACATCCACTGGCATCCTATGTCGTCATCGCGTATGCCATCTCATGGATCCTCACGATCCCCTTCATATTGGCGGAATGGGGCGTACTGCGCGGTGACTACCGGATCGCGTTTATCATAAAATCCTTTGGTCCGTTCGCGGCAGCGCTTATCGTGACGGGAATCACGGAGGGTAAGGCAGGCATCGGCAAGCTGCGTGGACGTATCCGCCAGTGGAAAGCCGGATGGGTATGGTACGCTGTCGTGCTGCTGGCCATTCCCGCCCTGTTCATGGCCGGACTGCTTATTCAACCGGGGGCGGCAGCCGGTTTTACCGGCCTCGAACCCGCCGTGATTATCGGGTACCTTGTTTCGTTTGTGATTGTGGCGTTTGGCGGCGGGCCGCTGGGTGAAGAACCCGGTTGGCGCGGTTTCGCGCTACCCCGCCTGCAAGAAACACATGAGCCGCTGAAGGGGACGATGCTATTGAGCGTCATCTGGACGTGCTGGCACCTTCCCGATTTCCTGACCTCCGCGCAGGGTGGCGGACCCGGCGTACCCGTCTCCACTCTGCTGGTTAACTTCATATTGTTCCTGCTGCTGGTGACATCGCTGTCCATCCTGTTCACCTGGCTGTTCAACCATACCGGCGGCAGCATTTTCATGGCGATCCTGGCGCATGCCAGTGTCAACACGCCGCAGGTGGCGCTGGTTCCATTGTTCCCTGCGGTGACCGTCACCATGCTGAACGCCGGGGCGCTGATAGGGTTTGGAACAGCGGCAGTGATAATTCTGCTGATTACAAAGGGAAAACTCGGTCAGCAGGTAAGATCCTGAATTCGCTTTATATAGTAATCACCGCAACAATTATGTAATTCTTAATCCAATCTTGAAAATTCGGAGTCCAACCCCAAATTTTCAAGATTGGTAATTATTTTCCAATTATTTCCTTCCGAATAAAAACACCTCTATACTCGTTATATCTATAGAGGTTCAAAAACGTGACGGAACAGATACCCGAAATTGAAGAAGGGCTGCTCATCCAGGCCAGAGAAGGTGACCGCAACGCCTATGGCGAACTGGTCTCCCGCTGCTACGCCGATGTGATCCGGGTGACGTACCGCCTGTGCGGTGACGAACAACTCGCGCAGGACGCGGTGCAGGATGCCTTCATCCGCGCCTGGGTAAAACTGCCTGAATTTCAATCGAAAGCGCCCTTCAGTCACTGGGTGTACCGCATCGCTGTCAACCTCGCGCTGGATGCCCTGCGCCGCAAACCGCAGCAGAGCCTGGACGAAACGCCGGACGCTTCTATGATCGCCGATAAAGCGGTTGACCCTGAAACAGCCTACCTGCAAAAAGAACAGGCAGACATGGTGCAGGATGCCGTCAATGCGCTGCCCGAAGCCGCCCGCTCTGTGCTTGTGCTGCGGGAATATGGTGAGCTTTCGTATGACGAGATCGCTTCGGTGCTGGATATTCCAGTGGGTACTGTGATGTCACGGTTGAACTATGCCCGCAACCGTCTGCGGGAGATCTTACGGAAAGACCGCCTTGAAATGGAGCGTGAATATGCCTGATCCAATTCAAAATAAACTGGGCGCCTATATGGATGGCGAACTGAACCGCCAGGAACGGCTGGACGTGGAACGTCACCTGGAGACGTGCGAGGCCTGCCGGGACGAAATGCGGGAACTGACCCGGGTTTCCAACCTGCTGCACGAATCACGCCTGCCTGAATTCACGTCAACATCTGATTTCAAAACCCGGCTCATGCTTCAACTGCCCCGGCAGCAAGTCCCTCTTCGTCAGAATGGGCGCGAGAAATTTCTCTGGGTCGGACCGGTAGTTGTGCTCTTTGCCTTCATCTTCCTTGAGGTGACCATGAACTTCTCCAGCATTCTGGAGTGGGCCGGTCAATTCGGGTGGATGACTGTGGGCGGCAGCAGTCCTTCACAAATGATCTGGTTTAGCGCGCTGCGATTGCTTCCGGGTGACCTTACTGCTGCTCCCGGACTTACCTGGCTGAATATGGTCAATAATGCCGGTTTGATAACTCAACAGGTGGTCGTCTACCTGGTTTGGCAGACCATCGCGGCAGTTGTGTACTGGGGCCTGTTTGTTCTGGCCTGGAAAAAGACAGTTGGCCGTCAATGGGCCGGACTGATGGAAAAGTAAAAACCAACATTTACTCAATGTTGTTTTCAAGAAAAGGAAAGAAAAATGGTTAAGATTGGAAATATTCTCAAACGTTCATGGCAAATCCTGTGGAACTATCGCGTTCTGTGGATCTTCGGGTTCCTGCTGGCGCTCACAACCGGCGGACGGAGCGGCGGCAATGGCGGCAGCGGAAGCAGCAGCGGCCGCGGCGATTCTTCGGGTGACTTCAACGGTTTCCAGGGGTTTCGTGGTCAACTGCCGGCTGACTCTCCGCAGTGGATGAAAGACATGGCGGAATGGTTCAACAACACCATGGTCCCCATGTTCACCCATCCCGAGCAGTACATCTCAACCTTTGTGATCATCGGGCTGGTAATTCTGCTGATCATCATCGTCTTCAGCCTGCTGGGTGCTCTGGTTCGCTATCCTTCGGAAACAGCCGTTATCCGCATGGTGGATGATTATGAAACTACTGGAGTAAAAACCGGATTCAAAGCAGGTTGGGGTATGGGTTGGAACCGCCGCGCGTTCCGTCTGTGGTTGATCGATCTGATCCTCGGCCTTCCCGTATTGCTCGTGCTTTTGATCCTTGGCGGAGCTGGTGTCATCATTTTTGCCAGCACGGTTGATGGGGCAAGCTCCATGAACGTGGCCGGCATGGTTGGTGGGATCGGACTGATGTTCCTGGCTATTTTCCTGTTGGTCGTAGCGGCTGTTTTCCTGGGCTTGCTGAGGAATTTCTTCGCTCGGAAAGCTGCCATCGAAGGGCTGGGTGTGGGTGAATCCATCCGCCAGGGTTGGGCGATGTTCAAACGCAACTGGAAGAGCGCCGGACTTGTCTGGCTGGTGATGATCGGCATTGGTATTGCCTTCGGTATTGCCAGTTTCATCATCTTCTTCCTGCTGATCCCTGTATTCCTCCTGTTGATCCTTCCCGCGGGCGTTGTAGCGGCCATACCGGGTGGAATTGCTTACCTCATCGCCAGTCTGTTTACCGCATCTCCCTGGAGCTGGGTCATTGCCACCTTTATCGCGCTGCCGTTCTTCGGCCTGATCCTAGGGGCACCGTTAACTCTGATCGAAGGTATGTATCAGGTCTACGAAGCGAATGTGTGGACCCTCACCTATCGTGAGATTAAGGCTCTCGAAGACCTGGCGCCAGTGGAAGTACCCGCGACGCCTACTACCGAAGCATAATCAAGTTTTTTCCTGAAAAAAACAGGCTGTCCAGCTCAAAACTGGCAACCTGTTTTTTTTAGCACCTTTTTAACAGTACGGAACCAATACCGGATAGTGATTATGACGGGTACCCTTCATCATGTTGCTGTGTGATGTTAGGCACTCGTTTAATTGTCAGACAACTGCTAGAATGTAGGCATCTCCCGTTAGGGAGAAATACTCAAACAGGTGGTGTGTATGTCAACTCCTGAACCTATTACCTGGCTCGCGAATCCGCGGGCGGCGACCATTGCAAACAGCCCGGCTGTGGCAAAATATTTCCCCGCCGGAATCTCAGAAAAAACCCGTTCTTTTCATTCAAAGATCCCCGCGTTCAAAGTCACCCCGTTAAAGAGCCTTAACCGGCTGGCGTCACTGATCGGTGTTGAGAAAATCTGGGTAAAAGATGAAGCCGACCGGCTTAGCCTGGGATCATTCAAGGTGCTGGGCGGCTCCTATGCTATCTATCAGACCATCCGCAAGATGATCGGCAACCCCGATGGTTTCACCTTTGACGACCTGAGCAACCCGGACGTCCGAAAGAAAGTGGGTGACCTCACCTTCGCGGCCGCTACTGACGGCAACCATGGCCGCGGCGTGGCCTGGGCTGCCACCCGGTTGGGTTTCAAATCGGTCATCTATGTGCACAAGCTGACGTCTGAGGCGCGCATCAATGCCATTGCCAGCAACGGCGCGGAAGTCAAAGTCATCGACGGCAACTATGATGATGCCGTCCGTCAGGTGAACGAAGACGCCCAGAAGAATGGCTGGCAGGTGATCTCTGATACATCCTGGGAGGGGTACGAAGAGATCCCGGTCTGGGTAATGCAGGGCTATACCACCATGTTCTCTGAAGTACAGCAGCAACTGGTGTCCATGGGCGAAATGCGTCCCACGCATATCTTCATGCAGGCCGGGGTCGGGTCACTCGCGGCATCCGCATTTGGTTTCTATGCCAGCCTGTTCGCGCCTGACCGCCCTAAAATGGTGGTGGTGGAACCGGACCGCGCGGCCTGCCTGTACCATTCCATGGAAGTGAACGACGGCAAACCGCACATCGTTACCGGCGACCTGAATACCATTATGGCCGGTCTGGCCTGCGGCGAACCGAACCCGATTGCCTGGGAAGTGCTGTACGATGTGGCTGACGGATTCATCAAATGCCCCGATTATGTTTCCGCCAAGGGCATGCGCGTAGGCGGCGTGCCGCTGCATGGTGACCCCTACATCATCGCCGGCGAATCCGGCGCGGTCTCACTTGGCGCGCTCATGTTCGTCATGGAATTGGACCGGTATAAGAATATTCGGGAAACCCTTGGTTTGGACGAAAACAGCCGTGTGCTGTTGGTCAACTCGGAGCGTAATACCGACCCTGATGATTACCGCCGGGTTGTCTGGGAGGGCGGCGACCAGATCCCGAAAATGTATCGTGTGTATGGCAATCCTTTCGTGGAAGGATAAACAGGAGCTTTTCCAGTCAAAGTAGATTAATATATCACACAGACCGGGGCTGATATTTGTCAGCCCCGGTTTTATTATTCGCCAGTCAAAATTTTTCCCAAAAGGGGAAACCGGTTATTCCAACAGTTTTCTTAACGCCCCGTATGTGATCAGATCGTCGATGTTTTCTACAAAGGTGACACTTTCCGGGTCGTCGCCGGCAATGCAGTCCTTGATGACAATTGGAGTCAGGTCCAGATCCATCGCGCCGCGGATGGTGGAAAGGATGCAGTATTGAGCGCAATATCCCGTGATAAAAACGGTATCCACGCCCATTTCCGCCAGTTTTTCAGCGAGCGGTGTTTTGTTGAAGGAATTGCGGTATGTCTTGTGGATGTGCAGGTCAGAAGGTAGTATCTGGAGAGAATCGGGTAGGTCATACTTTTCCTGGCCGGGAACCAGTCCATTTTCCGGTTCCATGTGCTGCACACAGATCACCGGCAACCCTTTTTCACGGAAGAGCGCGATAACCTGGTTGATGTTTTCAATAGCATTGTTAAGTAATTGAGCGGTTGCCGGGCTGTTATTGAAAAAGTCCTTTTGAATATCGATGACTAAAAGTGCCGGTTTCATATCGCCATCCTTTCGATGTGATGGGATAATTATATCCATGGAAACAATGATCAAAAACACCGCGGATGAGACTGTGGAGATTAAAACATTTATCAGGAACCTTGGCATTGACCTGGTGGGTGTCACCCGGCTGGATCCGTATAAAGACATGGTGATGGGTATCAATACTGACCGTGATGAATTCTTTCAGCGGTACCGTAACGCACTCGTTCTGGGTTGTCATCTGGGGAATGCTTCGGCCAATGAAATGAACCTGTTCATGGAGAAGGCTGCCCTTGAGGTGATGTCTTACCTGGAAGAGAAAGGCAGCAACGTTCTGATCATTCACCCGGAAGACGAGTTTGACCCGGTAAAACGGCTGGGTTTGATCTCATTGAAAGCGTTGGCCAAAGGCGCTGGGTTGGGCTGGCAGGGGCGGTCACTGTTGATCATCTCTCCCGAGATCGGGCCGATCTACCGCTGCATCGGCCTGTTAACTGATATGGACCTCACTCCGGACATGAGTATGCCCAACCATTGCGGTGATTGCACCCTGTGCATCGATAAATGCCCCCACCACGCGCTGAAGTACGTCCGGTTTGACGACCACCCCGCGAACCGTGAAGATGTGCTGGATGTGCGCGCCTGCCGGGGTGATAAAGGCTGCAACGTCTGCCTGGCTGTATGCCCGTGGATCAAAAACTTTAACTAGCAACAATCCTGTTTGTCAGGTTAACGGATAACCCGCTACCTGTTCCCGATGAATACGTATTAATTAATATAGTGATCATCACACACGGAATGGATTGATATTGTATGATTAGGCAGGTATCTTTACTTTTTAAGAACATCCATGGGTTTATGAAATCCGATGATATGAAGCGTTGTTTAATATTTCTAACGGTTATTCTGATTTTTTCAGCAGCCATAACCACACCGGTCGCGGCCGGGTATTTATCGGATGACTCCCTGTGCGGCAATGGCTCGTCACCGGATTACGGTTTTTCATACTCTCTCCGTCAACCGCATTGGACGGTGGGGTATGAAGGTTTTGTTTCAGAGCAGACGGCAGCCCGGGTGGATACTATTCTGGACGAACTGGATTATGACAGTATCGCCCAGACCATGATCCTCATCCTCCCACAGGATAAAGTGGGCAACCGGGTGAATTGTGCCGTCCACTTTCTGCGCTACATGAAGCTCGGCCTCCCGTACGGTGAGCGCAAAGACAACGGCTTTGCCTTTCTGATCGTGGTTGAACCGAAAAAGATCGATGTGCATTATGGCGTTGGGCTGGGTCTTCCCGCCCTTACCGCCAGCGAGTTGACGAATCTCAATCGGCTCGCCGAGGAGATGTATCAGTCCACCGGCAGCCTGGATGAAGCCGTGATCAGCCTGGTGAAGGAATATGACCAAGTCGCGCGGGATAATTATTCCCCGTTGATCATTCCCACGCCCACCCCGGAGACCATTGAATTGCCGTCCGGCCCGGCGGGGATCATTTCACTGTTGTGTTTGGTCTGTATCGGTATCATTGTTTTGTTCGTGTTTATCTGGATCCTGTACCAGTTGTCCCGCTTGGGGATCCGGTTTGGACCGCCGGGACCCGGTTCCTGGGGAGGATCCGGAGGCGGAGGATTTGGCGGTTTTAGCGGCGGAGGCGGCTTCCGCACCCGCGGTGGCGGCGGCAGCGGCCGGTCTGGCCGGGGAAACTAATTATGAAAGAGGTTAAGATGAAACTGAACGCTCGTATAGCTTTCTATGTGATGGGCATTATCGCCATGTTGACCGGTCTGGCCGGTTGCGCAACCATCGGCAATGTAGTCAATACCGGCGCGACGGAATACAACGAACTGGTCGCCCTGGTTCAGGGTGTGCAATCAGCCGCGTCCAATTTTCAACTGGTGACGGATACACAATACGCCAAGATCCAGGCGAAGACCCAGATCACCAAGGATTATTACAACGCGGTTTCCAACAGCGGCGAGGTGTGGACGGGGAACTTCAAGTCACAATCTGACGCGCTGACCGACCTGTTGAAGAACTACAAAGATGAGAATGGCCAGCCGATGGATGTATCCAAATTGAACCTGGCTCAACTGCAGCAGAAGGGCGCGCTGCCAACTGACCTGGGGCAGGGGTTCTCGTTGTACGTCAACGCCATCACCCAGGCGCCGCCTCCCGTGCCGGATAAGGATGTCACCCTGGCGCTGGGCGATACGGTTGATGAAGCCATGAACACCATTCAATTGGCCGGAACCGATTGGAACGACGCGGTGAAGAAATACAATACCCGGCGTTCCCAGATCAAGGGCGAGATCGTGGCCAAAGTCTCAGAATACTTTGGCTTTGAACTGCCGGTGACATTCCCGTATTATCAGGGCGGCAACGCCGGTCAACCGATCAAGAATCCACTGGCTACATCACAGCCATAGGAAGAATACGTTAAACCATCTGGCAGGCAAAGGAGAAAATCCTGATGCCTGCTTTTTTTATACAGCTTCTACATTGTGTTGTTCGGGTCTTAAATAAGACTTATATTATCCAATATCAGCAATCCCGTGCTGAAATGGAGGTTATATGAAATCAAGACTCGATCCGTATTTTAATTTTGACGGGAATACCCGTGCGGTAATGACCTTTTACCAATCCGTCTTTGGCGGTAAGTTGGAGATGTCAACATTCAAAGATTACAACGTCTCTCAAGCCCCGTCTGATGACAACAAAATCATGCATTCCATGCTGGAAGCCGATAACGGCATTTCCTTTATGGCCGCGGATGTTCCCACGGGTATGGATTTCCAGCTGGGGACGAACGGCCGCATGGCGTTGAGCGGTGATAATGAAGCCGAATTAATTGGCTACTTTGATAAACTTTCTGTCGGTGGTCTTGTACTCGCTCCGATGGAGAAATCTCCCTGGGGTGACCAGTTTGGCATGGTGGCGGATAAATTCGGCATCACCTGGATGGTGAATATCACGGCGAAGAAATAGCCTTTCTTTGGGTTATATCAAGGCCGGGAGGATATCCCGGCTCTTTTTCTTTTAAGCACTTGCCTGATCCATCTCCGCTGTTTGAACCCTTGGCTGACTCTGCCTTCTGCTGCCTGATCCATTTACCTCCACCTTTCCACTGCCCGAGCCCTTTGCCTATCCGCTGCCTGAGCCCTCTGCCTTTCCGGTGCCTGAGCCTGTCGAAGGCAGATTCTAATGGAAACCAGATCAGGTAGCTCGCCCACAGGTGTAAGTATCGAAAGGCTGGTTTACAATACCTGGCATATAATTAACTCTATAAAAACTTGCGTAATCATGGAGCAAATCATGTTAAAAGACCTGGTTTTTCACAATCGCAGTTACCGCCGCTTCGACCAAGCCGCCCGGATCACTCCTGAAACGCTGCGTGAGCTATGCGACCTCATGCGCCTGTCACCTTCAGGGCGGAACGCGCAGCCGTTGAAATATATGATCGTTTCATCAGAGGCAATGTGCGCGAACGTATACCCGACCCTGAGTTGGGCCGGCTATTTGAAAGAGTGGGACGGTCCCGAAGAAGGTGAACGCCCCGCCGCGTATGTTGTCGTTTTGGGTGACACCACTATCGCCAATAATTACGGAATCGATGCCGGCCTGTCCATCCAGTCGCTGACACTTGGCGCGGTGGAAAAAGGCCTGGGCGGTTGCATCATTCAAACCGTGCGCCGCGACGACCTCAAAAAGATACTGGAAATACCCGGGCAGTACGAGGTACTGTATGTGGTCGCCCTGGGTAAACCGGTTGAAAAAGTGGTGGTTGAACCTTTGAAACCGGAAGGTGACATTAAATACTGGCGAGACGCCGATCATACCCATCATGTTCCCAAGCGCGAATTGAAAGACCTGATCATCGCGGAAAAATAGCTATTACTCGCGGTGCATCTTCTCTTTCATCGGCTTCGCGTAGCTGGATGATATGCCATATTGTTTTCTGAGTTCATTGACCATCTCGTAGAGATGGTCTTTGTATTCTTTTGAAGCGGCCCCGGTTTTGTACATGGCTTGAAGTTTCGGGAACTCTTCGGGAAAGTTCTTCCGCATGGAGTCAAAGAACACGTTTCGGGTGGCGCCGCGCAGATACAACGTGCCGGGGAGCATATA
This sequence comes from uncultured Leptolinea sp., assembly GCA_964404415.1. Lineage (GTDB taxonomy): Bacteria > Chloroflexota > Anaerolineae > Anaerolineales > Anaerolineaceae > Leptolinea. The sequence continues at coordinate 18,462 of CAYOKC010000007.1, forward strand.
GTCCGCGCCGCACTCCCGCGCGTTGACACACAATGCCTCCATGTTCTCGCGGCTGTCTGTAATGTAAGGGATGATCGGCATAACATGCAGCCCGATGGACGCGTTGGTCTTGCGGAATTCCTTCAACATGGCGAAGCGTTCTGCGGATGGCGCGCCGCCGGGCTCGATCTTCTTCCGGACATTCTCATCCATGGTGGTGATTGTGGCGGCTATATTGATATACGTTATGCGCGAGAGTTCGTCGATCAGGTCGAAATCACGCAGCACCAGCGTGGATTTGGTAGAAATGATGGCTGGAGTTTTGTATTTGATCAGCAGTTTCAAGATTCGCGGCATGAATTGGTAGGACTCTTCCGCCTTCTGGTAGCTGTCTGTCACCCCGCCAATGTTGACAACCTCGCGTTTCCAGGACGGGGAGGACAATTCCTTTTCCAATTGCTCAACAATATTTGTTTTGACAAAAATGTCATCATAAAATCCGTCTGAATTCAGATACTGGTGCGAATAAATGGCGTAGCAGTAATTGCAGGCGTGCGAGCAGCCGCGGTAGATGTTCAGATCCCAGCCAAAAGGAACTTTGCGCTTTAATTTATTCAGCGCGCTTTCGCAAGTCATTTCTGTGATCGCCATATTGCTTCAGTATCCTTCATTTGTATTATTTTCTGGTAATAGAAATTGTATTCTAAATAAATGGAAACGTAAAGGTGAAAATAAAAATCGTCTCCGGAGTAATTTCACGGAGACGATTTTTATTATGCTCTATGTGCCTATTTGGCTTTGCCCTGATTGGCTACACTGGCCATCTTGGCTTCAATGGCAGCCTGGTCGCCAAGGTAGTACTTTTTGAGCACTTTGAAGTTGTCGTCAAATTCGTACACCAGCGGAACGCCGGTGGGAATGTTGACGCCGACGATCTCGTCGTCAGACATATTGTCAAAGTATTTGACCAGCGCGCGCAGGGAATTGCCATGTGCGGCGATGACCACGCGCTTGCCGGCGGCCATATCTTTTTTGATCACGTTCTCGAAATACGGAACCACGCGGGCAACGGTTTCTTTCAGGCTTTCAGTCAGAGGAAGTGTTTCTTTCTTCTCGGCGCGGTACTGGACCTGGTTTTGCGGGTTGCGCTCATCGGTCGGTTCGAGGCTGGGTGGCGGAACATCATAGGAGCGGCGCCAGATCTTCACCTGGTCTTCGCCGTATTTGGCGGCGGTTTCGGCTTTGTTCAGGCCCTGCAGGGCGCCGTAGTGGCGTTCGTTCAGTAAATGTGATTTAACAACCGGGAGCCATTCGCGGTCAAGTTCAGCGAGTACAAAATTCAAGGTATGAATGGCGCGTTTCAGGTAAGACGTGTAGCAGATATCAAAGTCATAACCTTCCTGCTTGAGGATCTGGCCGCCCGCCTTGGCTTCTTCCACACCTTTTTCTGAAAGGTCAACATCGGTCCACCCGGTGAACAGATTAAGCCGGTTCCAGTCACTTTCACCATGCCGGATCAAGACTAATTTCATTTTACTTCCTCCATTACTGCGTAATTTAATGGTGATAATTTGTCAAAAAATCAATCGGTCTAATTTTACCCAATGGGGATGATTTTATCAAAAGCAACTTGCGTGTTAAGCGAAATTCGAGTTGTTCCCTCACCTTACCGTATAATTGATACATGGAAACGCCCGTTCTGGCCACCAAACTATTTATCCCCACGCCCAGGCCGAAGGTCGTTATCCGGCAGCGGCTGATGGACCGGATTACCGAAGGGTTTCATAGAAAAATGACCCTGGTCTCCGCGCCGGCCGGATACGGGAAAACCACACTCATCAGCGAGTGGGCTTCAGGTTGCGGGTTTCCGGCTGCCTGGTATTCTCTGGACGATGGCGATACCGATCCCGCGCGCTTTTTACGCTACTTCATCCGCGCCATTCAAATGGTTTCTCCCGGCGCCGGACAGGGAATTCTGGGCCTACTGGATTCCCCTCAACCGCCGGCGGTGGATAATCTGCTGCTGGCATTGATCAATGAGATCTCCGCGCTCGAACAGAAGGTTGTTCTGGTATTGGACGATTATCACCTGATAAGCACCGGACCGGCCAACGAGATCATGAAATTCTTCCTTGAACATCAACCGGCTACGATCCATCTGGTGATCACCACACGCGAAGACCCGGATTTGCCGCTGGCGCGTCTGCGTGCGGGCGATCAGTTGACAGAATTGCGCGCGGCTGACCTTGAATTCACCCTGGCTGAGGCGGCAGAGTTCTTAAACCGGGTTATGGATTTGAATCTGCCCGGAGAAGACATCTCCATTCTGGAAACCCGCACAGAAGGGTGGATCGCAGGCTTACAGTTGGCTGCCATCTCGCTGCGCGGTCAGAAAGATCCGGCAGCCTTCATCCGCGGCTTCACCGGAAGTCACCATTATGTGCTTGATTACCTGATCACCGAAGTAGTCCGGCAGCAACCTGAGGCGGTGCAGAAGTTCCTGCTTTGTACATCCATCCTTGACCGCATATGCGGTCCGTTGTGTGACGCCCTGCTGGAAACCCGCCCGGGGCACGGGCAGGAAATATTGCTCTCCCTGGAACAATCCAACCTGTTCATCATCCCGTTGGACAACGAACGGAAATGGTATCGTTACCATCACTTATTTGCCGATCTTTTGCAGCAGCAATTGCGCCTGAATCCCCCATCATTAGCCTCGTTGCCCATGGAGATGACCGGGCTTGAGGTTGAATCCGAATTGCACATCCGGGCGAGCGAGTGGTATGAAGATAGCGGGCTGGAGGTAGAAGCATTCCAGCATGCCGCCCTGGCAGGTGACCTGGACCGCACCGAACGCCTGATCGACGGGAACGGCATGCCGCTGCACTTTCGGGGCGTGACGGCCCCGGTACTCCGCTGGTTGGACTCACTTCCTTTCTCTGTAATGAACGAACGCCCGTCACTATGGGTGACGTATGGCGCGGCGACCATGATCTCAGGCCATCCCAGCCAGGTGGAACCAAAACTGAAAGCCGCCGAATTTATCCTGAAGGACTTGGAAGAAAACGAGAAAACGCGTGACCTTACCGGGCAGATCGCGGCCATGCGTGCTCTGGTGGCGGCTTCACAGAATGATATTGATGCCATCGTTGCCCAATCCAGGCGCGCGCTGGAATACCTGGATCCAGGCAATCTGAGCATCCGGACAATGACAACATTCTCACTGGGGGTTGTGTACGAATTGCAGAATGACCGTGAAGCGGCAACCCGGGCGTTCAATGAGGTGATCTCTACCGGACAGGCTTCCGGGAATTTTATGTTCACACTGGCAGCATTGTCGTCATTGGCAGGGCTTCAGATGTCTGAAAATAAATTGCGGGAAGCGGAAAAAACGTACCGCCGATCCGTCGAGATCATCAATGACCCCGATCACTGGCTGGCGTATGATTCCCATTTCGGGTTGGCCAGGGTTTTTTACGAGTGGAATGACCTTCCTGCGGCGGAACACCACGCGCGGTCAAGCATACGGTTGGCGCCCCAGGTGGAATGTGGCATGGTTGTTTCTACCGAAGTATTACTGGCCCGGATATCCCTCGCCCGGAGCGATATCAACGGCGCGGTGGGCCAGGTGGCAGACGCCTATCAAACCGCCCGGGAAAGGCAACTTGTTGACCGGATATCCGATGTGCAAGCCGTGGAAGTGGAAGTGCTGTTACGGCAGGGGGATCTGGAAGCCGCTGGGGTGTTGGCCCGTCAATCCGGATTGCCGGTAAGCCAGGCCAGGGTGTTGTTGGCAGGTGGAGACACGGATGCCGCGCTGGATATTTTGCATAAATTACTCTGGAAGTTAATGGAAATGGACCGGCCGGATGAGCGGCTGAAAGCCATGGCATTACTGGTGACTGCCCTGCAGGTCAAAGGGGAGACAGGCAAAGCCATCCGTCAATTGGATAACCTGTACACCCTGGCCGAACCGGAAGGATTCATCCGCCTGTTTGTGGATGAGGGCGAGCCTATGCGCCTGGTTTTGGAAGAAGCGGCCCGTCAGGGCATCGAACCGGACTATACAGCGCGCTTGCTTGCCGCGTTTTCATCACAAATGGGTGAAACCTCAACAAACCGTGAAGGACGATCCGGGCAGACATTGATCGAACCGCTTAGTCCGCGCGAGCTGGACGTGCTAAAGTTGATCGCCGAGGGACTGTCAAACCGTGAGATCGGGGAGAGGCTATTCCTCGCGTTGAGTACCGTCAAAGGACACAGCCGGGTGATATTTGACAAACTGCAGGTCCAGCGGCGCACCGAAGCTGTGGCTAAAGCGCGGGAACTGGGACTGCTGGATTCGTAATTCAGCCGGAATAAACAATACTCCCGGCAATACTTAAGTATCTTCCGGGTAATACCCTCACTCCTGTATAGTGTGTTCACACGGGAACGACAGGCCGTTCCCTGTTGTGAAAAAATGTGACCTGTCAGGAGCTGAAAAATGGCAACAAGAAATACTGTTTTTAATCCATCCACCGGAAAGAAGGCACTCTTCTCCACGTTATGGATCTTTGTGATGATCAATTATCTATATTGTGATTTCCTCTCAAACATGGAATCCTCGGTACTTAAGGGATTGCTTGACGGGCAAATCGCCGGGATGACGATAACCACATCCTTTCTGCTTAATGCCGCGTTTTTGATGGAAATACCGACCGCCATGGTTTTGTTATCGCGCGTGCTGCCTTTCCGCGCCAACCGCTGGGCGAACATCATCGCCGGGCTGATCATGACGCTGGTGCAGGTCGGTTCGTTGTTTGTTGGTACGGGACCCACACCACATTATATTTTCTATTCCGTGATCGAGGCTTCCACCACCGCGTTTATTGCCTGGTTCGCGTGGAACTGGCGCGCGGCAGGTTCAGCCGAATAATCCGGTCACTGTGACCGTTAATGATTCAATGTCTATTCTGTAAGGAACAAAAATGAATACGTCAATTCGAAAATCCCGCGTTTTGGGAATAGCTTTCCTGATCCAATCTGTCATACCGATCGTCGCCAATATGGTTTTTCTAAGCCCCCTGATCAATACGGATGACATCCATCAAACCATGGTCAATGTTGCCGGGAACGCCGTACAGCTTAAAATCGGTGTTTTCGGGGAACTGATCACGGCGATGGGGATCATTTTTCTGGGCGTAGTGCTCTACCAGACCCTGCGCAAGGAAAACGCGATCATGGCCTTAACCGGAATGTGCCTCTATATATTGGAAGCAGTTCTGGTGGTTATCAGCCGGTCAAATGACCTTTACCTGTTGGAATTGAGCCGGAGCTACCTGGCTTCTGCGCAGCCGGAGAGTCTTGCCCCACTGGCATCCATGATGTTGACTTCACGGACATTTAATTATACGGCTGCGATGCTGGCCTTTTCAGTCGGCGCTCCCCTCTTATATTTCCTGTTGCATCGGGCCCGTCTGGTTCCCCGTTGGATGTCAATGTGGGGGGTGATCACGGCCATATGCCCGTGCCTGGTAGCCACCGTAGCTTCACTCTTCGGATACCATTTCCCATTCTGGTTTTACCTGCCGTACATCCCCTTTGAGTTTGTGATTGGCCTGTGGATCGTGGTCAAAGGAATACCGGCTGCGGTAGAAAATAATTAATCGCACATCCTATTAATCGGAGTACGCAATGAAAGCAATCGTTTATAAAAATTACGGCCAATCTGACCAACTTCACATGGAAGACGTGCAGAAACCGGCCCCCGCTGAAAATGAGGTTCTGGTGAAGGTTCACGCGGTATCCGTCAACTATGCGGACTGGCACATGCTCACCGGCACACCGTTTCTCGCACGGATGGCGTTCGGATTGTTCCGGCCTAAACTTAACATCCTGGGAGCGGATATCGCGGGTACGGTGGAGGCTGTGGGCCGGAATGCAACTACATATAAACCCGGTGACAACGTGTACGGCGACCTGGGCGCTCTCCGGTTTGGCGGGTTTGCCGAATATGTGTGCGCGCCTGAGAGTTTGATTGCCCCCATGCCGGTAAACCTGAATTTCACTGAAGCCGCGGCGCTGCCCATGGCGGCCGTTACCGCGCTGCAGGCATTGCGTGACGGAGGAAAAGTTAAAGCCGGCCAGAAGGTGCTCATCCATGGCGCGGCCGGCGGGGTGGGAACGTTTGCCGTACAGCTCGCGAAACATATGGGCGCGGAAGTAACTGCCGTGTGTGGCACCCGTAATGTTGAGATGGTACGCTCCCTGGGCGCGGATCATGTGATTGATTACACCCGTGATGATTTCGCCGCCGGAGATACGCAGTATGACGTAATTCTGGGTATCAATGGCAACCGTTCAATCTACGATTACCACAAGGCGTTAGCCCCACAGGGGATCTACCTGATGGCGGGCGGTTCAGACCGGCAGATCTTTGAGGCAATGCTCCTTGGGGGGTTCCTTTCTAGAAGAAACGGTAAAAAACTGGGGATTTTTTCTGCCAGCAACAACCACGCTGACCTGATGGTGATCAATGAGTGGGTGGAAGCGGGCAAGATAAAACCCGTCATAGACCGTCAATTCACGCTGGAACAAACGCCTGAAGCCATGCGAATTATCGGAACCGGGCATGCCCGCGCCAAACTTGTGGTCAATGTGATACCCGATGGTAACCTGGCAGGTGGAAATGGATGAAAAACGGCTATTCCTTGCGGCAATCTGGATAGCCCTGATGTTGACATATCTACTGGGAGATGTATTACGTCTGTTCAGCGGTGATTTCAAAGCCGGTGAAATAGGCGGGAAACCCGCCTCACAGGGATTGTGGCTGGTGTGTGCCGTGATCATGATCCTTCCTATCCTCATGATCCTATTGACACTGGGACTTCCCCAACCGGTTTGCCGGTGGACTAACATTGGGATGACAGCCTTCTTTTTCCTCTTCAATATTATCGGGCTGCCCACTTATCCATCCATGTACGATAAATTTTTGATTGTGGTTGGGTTGGGCATGAACGCGTTGACCGTGTGGCAGGGCTGGAATTGGGTCTGACCTCGTTACATGTTCAGGGTCAAACGCAGGTGTGATACGAAGGAATTCATGGCATTGGAGAAATATTTCTGGCGGTGAAAGACCAGGTTCAACTTCCGCCGCAGGTTGAGGTCAGTCACATGCAGCAGGTGGATGGAGCCATCCATGATTTCCTGCTGCATGGCCAGGATGGGTAGGATACCCAGCCCAAGGTTATTCTGCACGGCGTTTTTTATGGAATCGGTTGTGTTGTAAATACCGGTTTCTTTCCACTGGATGCCCAACGCGCGCATCTGGCTGGCGAAAATTTCCCGTGTGCCGCTGCCTTCCTCCCGGATGATGAACCCGAATTCTGAAAGGTCGCGCGCGGTAACGTGGGCTTTTTGTACCAGCGGGTGCGCGGAGGCACAGGCAACCGCCAGGTCATCATCCAGAAACGGTTCCTCCACCAGATCCGCGGAGTGGATCTGGCCCTCCAGCAGAGCGAGATCGAGGGCGTCTTCCAACAGAAATTGCTCGATCACGCTTGTGTTTTCCACCCGCGAGAACACTTCCACGTCAGGGAAGCGGTTCGTGAATCGCGCGATCATCTCGGGGAGCAGGTAGGCGCCCACCGTCTGGCTGGCTCCGATACGTAGCACACCGCCGCCGTTCAGGTCAGCCAGGTTTTTTTTCGCCTCCGCTTCCAGATTGATGATATGCCTGGCGTAAGACTGAAGGCGTTTACCGGCTTCTGTCAGGTAGAGGCGGCGGTTCAAACGCTCAAACAGGCGGCTGTTATAGTATTGTTCCAGCTCGGCGATCATCTGGCTTACGGACGGCTGGGTCATATACAGATCCTCCGCCGCGCGGGTCATATTCATGTGCTCACAGACTTTTAAAAACACAGAAAGATGCCGGATATTCATATAGATTTACCTATTATTATCATTGAATGATATTATTTTACATATAGACAGCAGGTTTGTATAGTATATCTATCTTCATTGAAGTCTTTATTTCTTTAACGGTAGAAATTAACAGTTCTCAGTGAAGTTGTATTACAAGGGCCGTGGAATTACTGGTAGTTATCGCGTAAAACCGTACTTTACAGGTAGGACTGCAAAAAACAGATAACGCGTCGGCTGATCTTTCTTCACTGTCTTCTTTTCCTTTGAAAAACCCCCGATTTTTCCCCGGGGGTTTTTCGATTAAATTCTCACACCCGCTTCACATGACTAATTCACCGGTCTGATAGGAAATGATGGATATTACTCGCTAGCATCATTGAAACCAATTCATGGAGGGCAAAAATGACAGCAACACAGCCGGAGAAATTACTTGTGGTTTGGACCAGCGGCGATATAGAGGTCGCGAGAAAGATGGTCTTTATGTACACGATGAACGCGAAACTGAATGATTGGTGGGATGATGTGACATTGCTGGTCTGGGGACCGTCATCGAAATTGCTCGCCAGCGACACCGGATTACAGGAGGAACTGAAGCCGGTACAGGATTCCGGTGTGAGGGTAATCGCCTGTAAATCCTGCGCGGAGAAATTCGGGATCGTTCCCGAAATAACCGCGTTGGGTGTCGAAGTGTTTTACACCGGAGAATTCCTGACGGAATGGATCAAATCCGGTGATAAGTACATCACGTTCTAGATTTGTTTCGAATAAACGAAAAGAACGGAATGAGTATGATGAACCAGATCGCAGCCGCGATCAGCGGCTGCAACCCGGTCTGATAATTGTAGACTGGCGCCCCGATTTTCTGAGTGATCAACAGGTTGGTTCCGCCGACGATCAACAGCGCAAAAACGGCGGGTAACAGCGCGGGAAAGATTCCGATACATAATGCCAGAACCTTTGCAAACGGTCTCTCTGACAGGCAATAAAAGCCGCAACCGCTGAAGCTGAGCAGAAACACTCCGGCCAGCCATAAAGGATCAAAATACATGGCTTTTGTGTTGACGCTTGTAACCGGTAGCCGAAGTACCTGGTACACACCCAGTGTCAGGGTGATCGCGATGGCGCACAGGATTGCCGGTTTCAACCGCAGCCCCTGGCTTATTCGCCCCCGACCATACCCGCGAAAGAACATACTGACTGTGGTGATCAAACCGCTCACAACCACTATCCAGTTGCCGCCATTTAATGGCGTGAACAGGGCTACATCATCCCAGGAAGCCGTCAACAGGCGGGACGGCCACCAGAAAAGCGGTGGGTCTTTCCGCAGATCGATGGTAAAGTCTCCGCCCTGGTGATTGAAAAGTATATATTTATCCCCATTGCGGCTGGCAGCCTGAAGCCGTGAATTGAAGAACGGGTCGCCATCAGCGGTATCAGCCACACCGTTGACGTTCACATAGTGGAATTCGCCGCCACCCGTAATGCGAACCGGGATCAAGCCGGATGGCGCGTTCCGGTATGAATATAAAAGCGAGGTCCTATTTTCCAACGGATTGGCGGGTTCATCATAGGGCTGAGCCGCGTTCAGAGCGGCGCGCGGGTCACCGAGTACAAAGAAAAACGGGAAATCCGCGTAGCTTTGCATGGCGGCCCGGTTTTCCAGCGCGGCGACGGCTCCGATGGGAAAATCGGGCCAGGTATAGCGGAAGGGCATATCACGCAATCCGCCGGTAATATACCCGGCTAGTGGGCTGTAGGCGAAGCCGGCATAGGCGGCCGCGCCTTGTTCCACCAAATCGATAGCGATGGAATCGCCGCTCCATGGGCGCATGGTCTGGCAGCCCATGGATTCGATTATGGTGTTTGTTGTTTCGGGCAGATTTCCCGTCTCCAGTTTTGTTTGCGGATCAATGCGCAGGTAGCTGTCACCGCCATGGCCGGCGAAGTACAGGTAGTCTGCCTCCTTGAGCGCGTCTTTGAAAGTATTGAGGTCCAAAGCTCGCGTTTCCGCCGGTTTGCCTGCGACGAGTATGGTCAATTGGGGTTCTGTCGTTCCGGCTGTGGGGTGGACGCCGTTTGCCGCAATGAAAACCCTCGGCGGATCGGATTGAAGGCTTGACCTCAACTGCCTCCCCCGCAGCCAGAGAGCCCGCGCGCTTTCAGGGCTGTTGCCGCTGATCAACCCCACGGATGGCAGCATGGCCTGTGTTTTCAGGGTACGCCCGGCTTCGATGATAATTTCATCTGAAAGATTATCCGGCGAAATCACCCACAGGATCTCATCTGGCGAAACCGCCAGGGCATCATCCCATGATGTGACAAGGGATGCGTGTTCGCTTTCCGCGATCTCAATAGCCAGCGGGTGATACGCCCCGTTATCAGCCGAAAGAACAACCATGCCGCCCTGATTCTCCGGCACCAAAGCCGGGATTGACTGGCAGCCGGAGAGGACCATCAATATGGATGTGAAAATGATATTATTCGTCAGATTCATGGTTCCCCTTGTTGCTATTCGAAAAATTCTACTCAATTCTGTATGATAATCCTGTTTGGGAGTGACAAACACGGTTCGTTTTAATAAAAGCATTCGGGTGTGTAATAATTGGGCCGTTATTCTACCTTTCCTTGAGGAAAACGTAATGAAACAATCCATTGTCCATATTGCCCTTGTCGTGCGCGGTTACGATGAAGCGCTTGATTTTTATGTAAACAAACTTAATTTTGAGTTGATCGAAGATACCTACCAGCCGGAACAGGATAAACGTTGGGTGGTGGTGGCGCCCCCGGGCGGCAGCGGGACGACCCTGCTGTTGGCAAGGGCGTCAAAACCGGAACAGGAACCATTCATTGGCAACCAGACGGGCGGCCGGGTGTTCTTATTCCTGAACACAGACGACTTCTGGAGAGACTATAACGCCATGCTTGAGAAGGGGATCAACTTTGTCCGCGAACCCAAACAGGCGGATTATGGCATGGTGGCTGTGTTTGAAGACCTGTACGGCAACCTGTGGGACCTGCTGCAATTCCGGGAAGACCATCCCGTTGCAAAACGAATCTAAAACGCGAGGGTACATGGAAATCAATCAAGGTGACATCTACTGGATAAAGTTGGACGAACCGGTTACCGACCCGGATTACGCCCATCCGTATGTGGTGGTTCAGGATGACCTGTTCAATCACAGCCGGGTTGATTCGCTGGTTGTCTGCGCGCTGACAACGAACTTAAAAATGGCTGCCCTTCCCGGGAATGTGCTGCTGGATCCCAATGAGGCCAATCTCGAAAAATCCAGCGTGGTTGTGGTTTCAAAGATCTCCACGGTGCAAAAGTCAAAGCTCGGTGATTTCGTTGGCTCGTTGGACAGCCGGCGGATCAAACAGATTCTGGCCGGTATCCGCTTCCTTCAGACCATGGAAGATCGTCCATCGAAATAAATTGTAGAGAAATAAACCCTGTATGATCATCAGCCTGCCATCCAGACATCGGGTGGCAGGCTGAATTTTCTCATTGAAATATTAAAGGTTGCATCAGGAAAGTATTTCCACCAAACCCTGCCCACCATTCACGCGGACGCGGTCGCCGGTTTTCAGGCGCATGGTGGCATTGCCGCACCCCACCACAGCCGGGATGCCGATCTCACGCGCCACAATTGCGGCGTGACTGAGCGGCGCGCCCAGGTCTGTGACTATAGCCGCGGCCCGGGGGAAGAGGGGCGTCCAGCCGATGTTGGTCATGGTAGTCACCAGCACTTCTCCTGCCTGGAACTGGCTGCTGTCATCCAATGATACGAGCCTGCGCACAGTTCCTTCCACCACACCCAGAGCGCCCGCGAACCCACGGATCACTTTTTCAGAGCCGGTTTCCACCGGAGCGGATGTTTGTGCGGAAGCGTCAAACACATCCGACCGGCGGTTGGGGTCAGCCGCCCACGCGAAGGGGTCAAACCGTCCGCGGATCAGCGCGGGGTAGGGCGGTAAAGCATGGTAGCGTTCGTAGGTCTCTTTGCGTTTGGCCAGATCGGGCAGGGTAAACGCGTTGTCTGTGAGCGCCTGAAGTATTTCATCAATGGTCAGGTAAAAGACGTTTTCATTGATGCCCAGCATCTCACCCGCGCGCAGGGTGAAAGCCCGCAGAACAGAGACACCGCGCGTGGCTTCGGAGCGGACGCGCTCGCGCATACGCGCTGCCTGCGCCGCCTGAGCCAGCCGCTTCTGCATGTACTTTGCCTTGTTCGGGACCTTCGCGCAGAAAACCTTCCAGGCGGCATCAAAAGCTTCCCGCTGTTTGGCCAACAGCGCGTCCACATCGGCGGGTGACTTATGCCACTCGGCCAGTTTCTTATCCAACCATTCGGGGTCTTCCATTGGCCGGGGCCAGGCGATCTCGCCTTCGTTCACCCCGCGGTGACCGTAATTTTCCATGTATTCTTCGCGGGTCATTCGGCCGGATGCCACCAAACCGAGCCCCGCCATGGGGCCGAGGCTTTCCAGTTGACCGTCGCCGCCGCCCAGGTTGGAAAGCAGCGCGCCGGCTGTATCGCCATCCACCAGTTGACGCAGTTCGCGGTCAACCTTCACCTGTACATCTGTGGAATTGGCCACGATGTACAGTAAAGAGTCACGGTAACGGGGGAAGATCTTCGTGGTCCACAGGGTAACCAGGCTGGATTTGTCCGCTGCCTGCATGATCTCTTCCCGCAGGCTGGCGCAAACCGCCCGGTTTTCCGCCAGGAATTTCGGCGCGCTTTTCTGGTATTTGCCGAACTGGGAGATGGATTTCATCATCTCAGGCAAGATACCCTTGAACCATTCATCTCCGGTCAGCGGGATCACGGGGATGGTCATTCCGTCCGGAACGTCACCCCACCAGCCGGCCAGCTCTTTGTAGGTGCGGCGGACGTCACCCTTGAACATGCGCGAGAAGGCGGAAACCTGCACACTGATGTTGACATAGAACCGCCCGCCGATGATCCCGTTGATGGGATACCCTTTGACGTTAAGCGATGGGCCGCCGCGTTTTGCGAGGTGGGGAAGCAGCGATGCTGTGAAAGGCGTAAGGACTTCGGGGCTGGCTTCCATCAGGTTGGTGGCCGACCACAGGAATTCACCCTTCAGTGAATCATTCCAGACGGCGTTAACCGGGTCAAACCCGTTCAAAGTGGTGATGGGGCGCGCTTGAAGGATGAATACTTTTCCGTCTTTCACCGCCCACTCAATATCCTGCGGACAACCCATCAGGGTTTCGATGGCCGCGGCCGCGCGGAACAATGGTTTGGCGGCGGATTCAATGCCGGACGGACCGTTATACACCCCGGACGGACGTTCAAAGCTGAATGTATCCGCTGTGACGCTTCCGGAGACCAACTGCTCGCCGATTCCTTTCACAACGTTGCCGCTCATCTGCGAGAAGTTGCCGGTCAACGGGTCGACCGTAAACATCACGCCGGCGTAATCCGGCTGGACCATCTTCTGGATGACCACAGCCACGGCATGTTCACCCGAATGTAATCCGTGGTGACGGGTGTAGCTATCCACCCGTTCACTGTTGGCGGAACCGGCTACCCGGCGGATGGCGTCGCGGATCTCGTCATCGGTGGTCACGTTGAGCACGCTCTCAAATTCACCGGCAAAGGAAGCCTGCGCGGAATCTTCCTGCAGGGCGGAGGAGCGCACGGCAAAGGCTATTTCAGCGCCTTTGCGCAGGCGGGCAAGCTCCTTCTGAACCTGCTGCCAGGCTATGGAGGTCAACTCACCATTGGTGAAAGCGGAAGAAAGGATCACACTGCCATCCGGCACTGGGAACACACCCTCCTGTTTCATCTTCGCGAGTGATTTGCCTTTTCCACCGGCCTGTGAAGCATACGGTTCATCCATGGGAAAGCGGTCGAACGCGAACACCAATTCACCATCGCGCGGGCAGATCAGCCAGGCATTCAAACGCATCAGGCTGTTGCCCAACAGGGTAAAAACCTGGTTGCCAATACCACCGGCTACTGTAGCCGCGAGGATCATCAATCCAATGTTTTGTATGCCGCTGTATTTAAATACCGCAACCGCACAGATTGTGGCGCCAATTCCTGCCAGTAACGGGACAGAAATTTTCCAGGCTAATCTATTCATTTGTCCCTCTTTTTTGTTTCTTTGAACCGGACGGTTGTTCGGCTAAAAAATCGAAAAATCCAGGCTTCTGTTCCAACAGGCTGGATGCTTTCATCAGAGCAAGTCCGGAATCCAGGTCACCCAGCACAAGGAGTTTGTCTCCCACTTCAATATTGAAGTCACGCCGTGCTTCCGCTGGAATAACGATCTGCCCGCGGTCGCTGACGGTGATGGCACCGTAGAATCTTTTTCTATCAGGGTCTTTGGTCATAATTTGCCTTAAAAGTAAGATAAATCTTGTATACAAGACATATCTTACATCGTATTCTATTTTTGTCAAGTGGTTGGATGGAATGGTGATTACTTCCACCCTGGGGTAAATCAGCGATATGAAAACTCACGGCGCGGGTATGTTGTATAGTATGGAGATTATTTGATCTCTGCACTGGTTTAGGAGCGAGCTACATGACCGATTTTGACCTTTCCCCCGTTCTGCGGTTTGCCGCGGACCTCAAAGTGAACAACAACCGTCCCTGGTTTATGGAGCACAAAGCAGACTATGAACTGGCCCGAACGCGATTCGAAGAATTCATTGCCGGATTGATCTTTGACCTGTCCAAATCCGAACCACTCGGGGGCATCACCCCGAAGGATTGTATCTTCCGGCTGAACCGTGACCTGCGCTTTTCAAAGGATAAATCGCCGTATAAGCCCTACCTGAGCGCGTATATAGCGCCGGGCGGAAAGAAGTCACGCCTGCTGGGATACTATGTCCACCTGGAACCGGGCAATGTGATGCTGGCAGGCGGATTGTACGAACCCGAACCAAGTCAGTTGACGGCCTTCCGCGACGCCATCAGCCGGAATTCACGCGAATTCAAAAGCATCATCACCGATACGAAATTCATCGAATATTTCGGAGGGGTGGGCGGTGACGCGTTAAAAACCATCCCGCGCGGGTACGCGGCGGACCACCCCGACGCCGCCCTGCTGCGCCTGAAAACCGTCACAGTGACGCACAAAGTGACAGACGAAGCCGCCATTGCGCCCGGGTTTTATGATCATGTGATGGACACATTCCGGGTGATGAAACCCTTCCTGCAATACCTTGAAGGTTTCGTCTAACCGACAAGCCTGACCGGCACACCGGCTTTCTGGAATCCGGTGGACAGAATCTTCGCTACGCCTTCATAATATTCACCGGTCTTGAATTTCTCCAGGCCGTGCTTTTTGTATATCCAATCGGAATGGTTGTAATTCATGCGGTCAATGAGTACGCTGTCCACCTTGCCGGCCAGTTGCTCCGCCAGGTCTTCCGCTCCGGGCAGCAGCGGGGCGATCATCACGTAGGTCTTGATGCCGGCTTTGTGCATTTCATCCAGCGCGTGAACGCGCTCCGTTATGGGCGGTGCCGAAGGTTCAAAAATGCGGCGGATATTATCATCCGCGGTAGTGATGCTGAAGCCCGCTTCGAATTTCTTCCCCTTTTGCAGTATGTCAATATCCCGCAGCACCAACGGAGAGCGCGTTTGTATGGATATTGGCCAATCGTGTTCAGCGAGGATCTCCAGGCATTGCCGGGTTAACTTGTATTTGGCTTCCAGCGGCTGGTACGGGTCACACACTCCGCTGATCCAAACCTTATCCATCTTCTTCCGTGAGATTTCACGGCGCAGCAAGTCAGCCGCGTTGACTTTCACGTCAACGAATTGACCCCATGGCTCCGTGTGGCCGGTGAAGCGCTTCATAAAACTGGCGTAGCAATAGGAACAGCCATGGGCGCACCCGGTGTACGGGTTGATCACGTACGGGTAGATCTTTGAAACCGACAGGATGGATTTGGCGTATATCTCTTTGACGATCATTCCGCAATTATACGCGGGTGAACTAATTCAAATCCAGCTTGATAAGAATGAAACATTCTGAATAGGATTTTTGTCAAATTCTGACATAAGACCTACATAATTCCCCCACAATGTTCCCATATTATGGGAAGCAAACAGAGCAATACGTGAGAGTTGAGGAAGCATACAATGACTGAAACAGAAGCATCCGAGGTAATGACCGGACGCCACATGGCGAGAGAATACCTACGGTATCAAAAGATCATTGGCGGATTTTATCTGAACGGTTTTTACCGCACACTCGAGAAGGATAAACGTTCAGGCCGGTACCTGGAGATTGGTTCCGGGCCCGGATATCAGACGGCAGAAGTGATGCAACGGCTTTCGCCGGATGAGATCGTCTGCGTGGAACCCTCGCGTGACATGCTGGACGCGGCCGGAGAATACATGGCGGAACGCGGCTTCGGCGCTGCGGTGAGACTGGTGGAAGGATTTGTGGAAGACACCACCCTCATCACAAGTCTCGGTCGATTCGACCTGATCTATTCCACGCTGTCCATGCATCACTGGGGCAACCCGATCTTTGGCCTGAAGAACCTGATGAAGGTGCTTAAACCGGACGGTTTGATGGTGATCTATGACCTGCGCGCGCCGCATGAAGGCCGGGGGTCAAAGGTGAATGATATCCGGGTGATCCTGGCCGCGGCAGGCATTGATAATTACTCGGTAAAGAACGGATTGATCTTCCGCACCGTCAAGATCGCGAAACCGGGACAGATCCTGAAATAAATAATAGAGACCAATAAAATTCCATACTCCGCCAGCGGGCGGAGTATGTTTTTGATAGAATGGGTCATTGCTTACTCAAGGAGACGGCCATGCGCATCATCGTTCTTGACGGTTACACCCTCAATCCCGGCGACCTTTCCTGGGACGGGATCCAGTCCCTTGGCGAACTGGTGGTGTATGACCGCATGCCGGTGGATCAGACTGTGGAGAAGGCAAAAGGGTTTGATGTCCTGTTGACCAATAAGGCGCCCGTCTCCCGCGAGATGATCGAGCAATTACCGGACCTGAAATATATCGGTGTTCTGGCGACGGGCTATAACATCGTTGACGTTAAAGCCGCCGCCGAACGCGGCATCCCGGTGACGAACATCCCGGTGTATGGTACCTATTCTGTGGCGCAGATGGTCTTCAGCCACCTGCTGAACCTGTGCCAGCATCCGGCGGAACATTCTTCGGCGGCAAAATCCGGCAAATGGGCTGGCTCGGCGGATTTCTGCTTCTGGGATTTTCCGCTGATCGAACTGTACGGCCTGACCATGGGCATAGTCGGCCTGGGGCGTATCGGTTTGGCGGCGGCCGGTATGGCCAGAGCCTTCGGTATGAACGTCATCGCGTATGACCCTTCGGTGAAGGAAAGTCCATTGGAAGGGGTAACGATGACCACCCTGGAAGGTGTCTTCCGTGAGAGTGATGTGGTCAGCCTGCATTGCCCCCTGACCGAAACCAATCGGGCGTTTGTCAACGCCGGGTTGCTCAAACATATGAAGCCGTCCGCTTTCCTGATCAATACCAGCCGCGGGCAGTTAATCAACGAAGCTGACCTGGCGGACGCATTGAATACCGGCCTGATCGCCGGTGCCGGATTGGACGTGCTTTCCGTTGAACCGCCCGATCCGAAAAACCCCTTGCTATTCGCGAAAAATTGTTACATCACCCCGCACATCTCCTGGGCTACAAAAGCCGCCCGCGCCCGGCTGATGGACATGGCCTGCAAGAATCTGGAAGCCTATATAAATGGGTCTCCGATTAATGTGGTTAATAATCCATCTTAAATCGAAAGCAGCATAGAATAAATTGTTTTGTGGGGGGAGGCGGTTGGTTCCGTCAATTGACCTGCCTGGAACGAGTTTTCAGGGTTATGATTGACCGTTCAATACAAAATGAATAGAGGGATTTCCATGACAGAACTCAATATAGCTGTGGTCTATTTTTCCGCCACCAATGTGACGGCCACTTACGCCGGTGCCATTTATAAAGAAATTGAAGAATTGAAGGCGAATGCCAGTCTTATTGACATCACACCATTTGAATCGCGCAAAAAAGACTTGATGTTGGACGCGTACGATGGTGTGGTATTCGGCTTTCCGGTGTATTCCGATCTGGCGCCGTCGGTGGTCAACGAATGGCTGGCCGGATTGGATGGGAAAGGCAAAAAGTGCGCCATGTTCTTCACCTACGGTGGACGGACTACCGGTTACGCGCATTTCCACACCCTGCAGCTATTGCGAAAGGCCAATTTCCATGTGGAGTTCACTGCGGAATTTCTCGGCCCGCACACGTACAATATCGCCGGGTGGACCGCGTTGACTGAACGCCCTTCAAGCGATGACATGGCTACCGCGCGCGAATTCGCGAAACTGGCTGTTGACCGCTTTGCCAGTGAGAAACCAGTGAACTTTAATCTGCAAAAACCATTCGGGTATAACGCGGTTATGGAATCAAAGCATAATGTGGAAACAAAGAAAGAACGCGGGTGGACGAATCCCACCCGGGTGGTGGATACATGCGACCACTGCCTGTTATGTGAAATCGAGTGCCCGGTCAACGCGTTTGACGCCGAAACCGGATTGTCAGATTTCGCAACCTGCATATCGTGTATGCATTGTGTCTACATTTGCCCGAACCACGCGATCAAGGTCCACGAAGGTATGAAGGGCGCGTACCAGAATTTCCTGGCTGACTGGCACTTGACCGGGGAGATGATGTCAGCCAAACAAAGCCGGCTCATCACCGAATCACGGCAGGCAGCCGCCTGAGGTTTACATCGCCGCTGTTCATTTCCCCGAAGGTGTCAGGTTTTGCGCGAAGATCCGGGTGAATGATTCGAGAAATACCTTTTGCGCCTCATCCGCCGGAATGGCAAAATTCTGACAGAATGTGTCGTCCAAACATGAATACAGGACCATGGGGAGCGCGTTAAAAAAGAACACGCGGGTCAATAGCCCGTCGCGGTCATCAGTTTGGTCAAGGCTGGTTTGTTGAAACAGCACTTGAAAAAAGTCACCGAAAATTCCCAGGGATTCTTCCGCTGAACTCCGGGGGCTCAGATATTCCGCCAGGATCATCCGCAAGACTTGCCTGTGTGAACGGTAATAATCCAACATCAGGCGCAGGTGGTTTTGAAAATCCTCCGGGTTGGAGAAATCCGAAGGTTTCATACGGGCCGAAAACTCGGTTTTTATTTCGTCCACGGTCATATTGATGATCTCGTGGAAAATATTCTGTTTGGTATTGAAGTGGTAATACAGCATCACCTTGGTAACGCCAGCCCTGGCAGCAATATCTTCCATCTTCGCGGATTCAAAACCCCGGTTCACAAATTCATCCCGTGCTGCTGCCAGTATCTTTTCCCGGGTCTGTTCGCCCATCCTGTTACCCGCCATGTGGATATCCTTTCCTGAATTAACACCTGTTTTTATACCGGGAGTATAAACCAGTATTTCATATCTTGACAAATGATGTTGATGTATTTATTATACATATAGTTTATACCAAGAGTATAAATAATTGTGTCAAGAAATGGAACAACCGGTATGTCACTAAACCCTATAAAAATATTCCTGCGTTTTCACTGGCTGATGTTCACCGGGAAGATCCGATTTCCCGGCTATGACCAATTGAAGTCCCTGTTCCCCAAGAGCATAAATACCAGTGACGGCGGCTACGTCCCTTTCCTGGCTGTCACCTGTTCCCATCCGGGCGCGGAATCCAGGGCTGTATTACGTGTCACGTTTCGGGTGACCGGCCCGGAATGGTTTCACCGCTATCTGCTGCCGTATGCCGGTATACCGTTGTTTGCCGGAGTGCCCGGATTTCACGCCAAGGTTTTTTTCTACCGCGCATCGGACATGTCCTACCGGGGACAATACCTGTGGGAATCCAAAGAAGCGGTAGAGAGATATGTCAACTCATACCCCGGAAAGTTCATGCGCCGGTTGGCGGTTCCCGGGTCATTGGAAATCTCAATATGGGATAACGCGACAACTTCCTGAAAGGCAGATAAAACCATGAACGTATTATTACTGTTTATATCGCCGGGTAATACCACCGCGAAGGTAAGCCGCGCGCTGGCGGAGCGGCTTGAGAAGACCGGTCACTCGGTGACTCTGTTAAACATTGGACGGCCAGGCAAACGCTTATTCGCGGAAATTGATCCGGATATTGTCCGATCCGCTGACTTGATCGGAATAGGTGGTCCTGTATTCCATCTACGGAACCTCCCACCGTTGGAAACCTTTCTCACCGACATGTTACCGTCGGTAAATCCGGGCGCCCGGGCTTTTGTGTATATCACCTACGGTGGTATTTCGTCAGGCAAAGCCCTGGTCAATTTATCCAGACTGCTTGGCCGCTATGATGTTCCAGTAACGGGAGCTGTCAAACTGTGGGCGCCGCATTTTTATAAAAAAATGGTGTATCCCGATGAAGAGGCGCTGGAGATGATTGACGGGTTCTGCGCCGGATTGGAAAAGAAGGAATACCGGCCTATTGAACCCCAACGGTTGCGTGACCTTCTTTCGTATCAGTCTCCGAAAGTTAAGATCGCGTACCATCTGGCTGAAATTGTGGGTGAAAGCCGTAAGCTGCCCATCACGTTTGATGCTGACCTGTGCAAAGGCTGCCAGCGTTGTGTGACAGAGTGCCCGGCAGGCGCGCTGCGTATGGACGGTATTCCTGTGCGAGATATAAAGAAATGCCTGTACTGCTACCACTGCGCGGTTGTCTGCCCGTCTCAGGCTGTCATCTGCCCGACCGAAAAAGTGGCGCAGATGGTCAAGACCAATGTCAAATTACTGGGATGGGAGCAGCCAAGGAATGCCATATACCTGTGAGGCTGATCGGTTAATCTGACGATTTTCTCCATAATTACAGCCATGTATGTACACAATTTCTCCAATATTGACCGCTATGATGTGAAAGTCAAAGCAAATACAACACAGGAGAACATCATGGCATTGTTTATTTCTACTACTTCAGAAAATTTCCGTGAAAAAACGGATATTTCACAGGTCCATCCTTCACTGACAAAACACCTTGATGAATTGACCGCCGGAGAAGAAGGGTTTATTTTTATCCTTAATCTCGACTCACTGGCCGTCAAAGAACTGGAAGAAGTGGGGGTGAGGCGCAACGCGCTGGTGGAATCAATTTGCCGGAATGATTCTGCGATCATCATTCGGGTAGATAACCGCCGGGTTGCATTGGATTGTGAAACGGCATCAAACATTCTTGTTCACCCGGTGAAATGATAACTCGCTGAAAAAGTGCCGGATCTTTAATCAAGTCATACAACCTCGTTTATACTCAGGCTCATTATTTCGCAGCTAACGTTGGAGGAGAGTATGGCCAGGATCGTAATTCTTGACGGGTACGTGGTTAATCCGGGGGACCTCACGTGGGAAATGTTTCATTCGCTTGGGGAATGCCGGGTGTTCGACCAAACCACCATGGATCAGGTGGTGGAACAGGCAGCGGGCGCGGATATTTTGCTTACTACCGATATCCCCATTACCGGTGTGATGATCAAACAACTGCCGGACCTGAAATATATCGGGGCTCTGGCCACCGGCTTTGACTATGTGGATATCCACACCGCCTCAGAGAGGGGTATTCTGGTCACCAATGTACCCGAATATGGCACTCATTCTGTGGCGCAATCTGTCTTCGCGCACCTGCTCAACCTCTGCCAGCACACAGCCGATCACAGCAAAGTAACACTGGATGGCGGCTGGGTTCGCTCGGCCGATTTTTCCACCTGGCCAAACCCGCTGGTAGAACTGTTTGACCTGACGCTCGGTATTGTCGGCATGGGGCGTATCGGATCTGACGTGGCAAAGATCGCGCGCGGATTCGGCATGAAGGTCATCGCGTATGATGTACGCTATGACCATACTGAGATCGATGGTATTCAATTCACCGATATTGAAACTGTCTTCCGGCAAAGTGACGTGGTAAGCCTGCACTGCCCGATAACCCCGGACAATGCCGGGTTTGTCAACAAACATCTGCTGGGCCTGATGAAGCACACGGCGCTGCTGATCAACACCAGCCGCGGAGGGTTGATCGATGAGCAGGCTCTGGCAGACGCGCTCAACTCCGGCGCGATCGCCGGCGCCGGTTTGGACGTGCTGGGACAGGAACCGCCGGACCCGGCCAACCCGCTGCTGAAAGCCCGCAATTGCGAAGTCACCCCGCATATTGCCTGGGCCACCACGGCAGCAAGGAGGAGGCTTGTGGAGCATACTTTCGAGAATGTTAAATCGTATCTGGAGGGCACACCGCTGAATGTAGTCAACGCCAGATAAATAAATCCTATCCCGCAAACTTCGTATTGAAAACACTCCATTGATGGCCTATAGTTAGGGCATCGGTGGAGTGTTTTTCGTACAGGGAGGAGCTGTGGATGAGAGCCTTATCCGTTTCCGGAACGCACCATTTTCCCTTCACCATTCTGGTCCTGGCGGTAATTTTACTGGGATGCAATTTACTCGCGGCAGCCGGTCAACCGGAGAATGTCAATACCCCCTTCGATCCGGTTCCATCAGTCCCCGGATCTCCCTCCATAGTTATGAACGGCGCAAAGGCAGATTCCAACCGGCTGCAACCGGAGGACTTCGCCTACCTTGGCGCGTTCCGGCTGCCGGGCGCGGAAGACCGTCCACGCACGTTTGATTACGGCGGCAACGCCATGACCTTTAACCCGGATGGCGACCCGCGGGGCGATAGTGACGGCTTCCCCGGCTCGCTGTTCATCATGGGTCATGACCGCATCGCGTATGGTGAAGTACCTGACGGCAACCAGGTGGCAGAGGTCAGCATACCCGCTCCAGTGGATAGCCGTGACATCGAAGCATTGAACACGGCAGGGTTCCTCCAGGATTTCCAGAATGTGGCCGCTGATTCCTTCAAACAGATGGACGAGATTCCCAAGGTGGGAATGGCGTACCTGAACCGGCCTGAAACTGGACCGCTCATCCATATGGCATGGGGCGCGCACCTGCAGCCCCAGGATCAGGCGTCACACGCCTGGTTTTTCCCGGATCTGGCTGCTCCAAACGTCAGGGGATACTGGTTCATCGGTAACCAGGACCTGTACAGTGTGAACGGCTACCTGTTTGAGATACCAAAGGAGTGGGCAGACGCGCATACCGGCGGCAGGCCGCTGGCCACCGGACGCATGCGAGACGGA
This sequence comes from uncultured Leptolinea sp., assembly GCA_964404415.1. Lineage (GTDB taxonomy): Bacteria > Chloroflexota > Anaerolineae > Anaerolineales > Anaerolineaceae > Leptolinea. The sequence goes on from CAYOKC010000007.1 coordinate 41,544, forward strand.
GGACAGGGAGGCATGGGACCTGAATTGTTTGCCTACCAACCCTGGAACGCGGATGGGTCACCCTCGGTGGATGGTTCGCACCTTCAAGAAGTAGCGCTTATCCAGTATGAAAAATCAAGCAATACGGAAGAATTCACCCGTTGTATGCAGGGATACATGCATGCGGACGAATGGGAGGGCGGCGCGTGGATAACCACGCAAAGCGGGAAGTCCGCCGTGTTATTCGCGGGGACAAAGGCTACCGGGAAGAAGACATGGTATGGCTATATCAACCCGGCCGGGGCGGATCAGGTTTGCGTGGACGCGCATGTCACCGATTACCCCACCTGCCGGCTGACGGATGGCAGCCTGTGCCCCTCATCCGATATGGCGGGATGCTGTACCGAAGAGACGGGTGGATGTATATCCATGCGCGGGTGGTGGTCAAACCGGTTTGACGCGCAACTGATCCTCTATGATCCGGCCGACCTGGCAAAGGTGGCCGCGGGAGAAATGGAACCCTGGCAACCTCAACCCTACGCCGCGATCGATATGGATGAGCACCTGTACCTGTCACCGCCGGAGTGGGATATCCAACTGGTGGGCACCGGTGACCAGCGCCGCTACCGGATTGGCGACGCGGCGTTCGACCGGGCCAACGGGCTGCTGTATGTGCTGGAATTGTATGCTGATGGAGCCCGTCCGCTCGTGCATGTATGGCAGATTGAATAGCGCTTTTTTTGAATAACCATGCCCGGGTATCCTGACAGGAATCTTAAATTTTTCTTCCCCCGATTGAAATTTCTTCTAAATCGGACTATACTCTCCAATATATTAATTAAAGTGTTTACATGTAAGAAACTTACATCAAACGGCTTGCAAATACTGGTAAAAAGCGTATGATGTATTCTATGTGAGGCAAGATGCACAGGTCATTTGACAGTGGTCTGCTACTACCCGGGGGAACAACAACGTAACCTACATTGATATATAGCGCATTCTCTTCAGCCATTCAGAAGGGAGGTGGTCTGTTTTTCGACGAAACAAAGAAATTTGATGTAGCGAAAAAAACCATTTTTACTTGAAGGAGAAAAGAGATGTCTAAAAAATCAATCAGCTTGTTGGGTTTCCTGCTTGTTTTGACAATGGTCCTTTCCGCTTTTGTACCGGCAGCGCCGGCCAAAGCGGATGGCGGTGAGTTGTATTACCTGAACTTCAAACCGGAAGTAGCCGAAATATACGCGAAGATCGGCGACGCCTGGAAAGCTGAGACAGGCAATACGTTGAAAGTTGTCACAGCGGCTTCAGGCACCTACGAGCAGACGTTAAAATCCGAAATTGCCAAGGCGGATGCTCCCGTCCTGTTCCAGATCAACGGCCCTATCGGGTATGCCGCGTGGAAGGATTACTGCGCTGACCTTAAGGACACCGAGTTGTACAAGCACCTGTCTGATAAGTCCATGGCTGTTTCCTCGGGAGACGGCGTTTACGGTATCCCCTATGTTGTTGAAGGCTACAGCATCATCTACAACAGTGCCATCATGGCAAAATACTTCGCCATGGACGGCGCTAAAGCCAAATCTATGGACGAGGTCAATAACTTCGCAACCCTCAAGGCTGTTGTTGAAGATATGACCGCCAAGAAAGATAAACTGGGAATCAAGGGCGTCTTCTCATCCACCTCCCTGAAGCCCGGCGAAGACTGGCGCTGGCAGACTCACCTGGCCAACGTTCCAGTATTCTACGAATGGCGTGACAACAAGGTTGACATCGCCTCCGATGCCACCAAGGATTTCAAATTCCAGTATTCCGATAACTACAAGAACATATTTGACCTGTACATCAACAATTCCGTCACCTCCTCCAAGTTGCTGGGCAGCAAGAGCGTGGATGACTCCATGGCTGAATTCGCCCTGGGTCAATCCGCGATGGTGCAGAACGGTAACTGGGCATGGGGTCAGATCTCCGGTGTTGACGGCAACACCGTCAAAGCGGAAGATGTTAAATTCCTGCCCATCTACACCGGCATGAAGGGTGAAGAAAAACAATCCATCAATATAGGCACAGAAAACTTCTTTGCCATCAATGCCAAAGCCCCGGCAGACAAACAGAAACTGGCCGCTGACTTCATCTACTGGCTGTACAGCAGCCCGACCGGCAAGAAATTCGTCACCAATGACCTGAAATTCATCGCGCCGTTTGACACCTTCGCGGAGAATGAGAAACCAGGCGATCCGCTGGCCAAGGAAGTCATCCGCTACATGAGCACGCCTGACCTGTACAATGTGGCCTGGAACTTCGTTAAATTCCCGAGCCAGACCTTCAAGAACGATTTCGGCGCCGCGCTGCTGAAATACGCTCAGGGTAACATGAAGTGGGATGATGTTAAGACCATGGTTGTCACGGAATGGAAAGCGGAATCCGGTAAATAACCTTCGCTAATATATTGCTTTGCGTCACCCCGGGTGGAAACATACGGGGTGACGTTGAATTTTCCTGACCGTTTTCTTTATCCAGAGCAGGAGAAGATCCCCGTGCAAAAGATGTCCTGGAAGTATTACCTGCTGTTTACCCTTCCGACCCTTCTGGCTTTCCTTATCGCGTTTCTCCTCCCGTTTCTTGCGGGAATTTACCTGTCATTCACAGAATTTACCGCGGTGACAGACGCGCATTGGGTCGGGTTGAGCAACTATATCCGCGCCTTTACGGAAGACCGAGATTTTCTGAACGCCCTCTGGTTCACCGTGCGGTTCGCCGTGGTTTCCGTGTTGTTGATCAATGTCATCGCCTTCTTCCTGGCCGTGATGCTCACCCGGAACGTAAAAGGCACCAACCTCTTTCGCACAGTGTTCTTCATGCCGAACCTGATCGGCGGCATCATCCTGGGTTATATCTGGCAGTTGCTTATCAACGGTATATTGATAAATTTCGGGGTGGATATCACCTTTGATGCGAATTACGGCTTCTGGGGGTTGGTAGTCCTGATGAACTGGCAGATGGTGGGCTATATGATGATCATCTACATCGCCGGCATTCAGTCCATCTCCCCTGAACTCATTGAGGCGGCCAGAATAGACGGGGCGAATACCTGGCAGATACTGGGAAACGTCACCATACCCATGGTCATGCCCGCGGTGACCATCTGCACATTCCTTACCGTAGCCAACAGCTTCAAACTCTTTGACCAGAACCTGGCATTGACCGCCGGTGCCCCGGACAGGGCTTCAGCTATGATGGCGCTGGATATCTTCACTACGTTCTACGGCCGTAACGGGTACGAGGGAGTGGGGCAGGCAAAGGCTGTGGTGTTCTTCATCATCGTGGCGGTCATTGTATTGACGCAGCTTATGTTGACCCGAACAAAGGAGGTTGAAAACTGATGAAAACCAAACGCGACACCACCGATTGGATCATCTTTGTTGGAATGATCATTCTGACCTTCCTGTTTTTAACCCCCATCCTGATCGTATTAATGAACTCATTTAAAGGACGTTTCTTTATAGCGGACACGCCGTTTGCCTTTCCCACAGCGGAAACCTTTGTGGGTATCAAGAACTACGGCAGCGGTCTGGAGAAAACCGGCTTTATCCCGGCTTTCGGGTATTCTTTATTCATCACCGTGTTTTCGGTGGGCGCGATTGTTCTGTTCACGTCAATGACCGCGTGGGCGATCACCCGTATCAAGTCAAAATTCAGCTCGCTGGTGTATTTTTTGCTGGTTTTTTCGATGATCGTCCCGTTCCAGATGGTGATGTTCACCATGTCGAAGATGGCAAACATGACCCATCTCGACAATCCCATCGGGATCATCGTTATCTATCTCGGGTTCGGGGCGGGGCTTTCGGTGTTTGTGTACAGCGGTTTCATAAAGGGCATCCCGCGTGAAATCGAAGAAGCCGCGTTGATCGATGGCTGCAATCCCCTCCAGACTTTCTTCCTGGTGGTGTTCCCGATCCTGAAACCCATCAGCATCACCGTCGCCATCCTGAACGCCATGTGGGTCTGGAACGACTATCTGCTACCGTACCTGGTCATTGGAACCAACTACAGAACAATTCCGATAGCTGTGCAATACCTGCAGGGCGGTTACGGCAGCCGCGACATGGGCGCCATGATGGCCATGCTGGTGCTGGCGATCATTCCAATTGTCATCTTCTATCTGTCCCTTCAAAAGTACATCATCAAAGGCGTAGTAGCAGGCGCGGTAAAAGGCTGAGTCTGACAATTCACTGTCTTAAGGAGCTGCCTTTGATAACGGGCAGCTCCTTTTTTATGGCATAATCATAAAAAGACCAGGGTGATAGTGAACGAAGACAAAGCGGCAGCAACGATTATGGTGGAAGATTTGCCGGATGGATCCGGTATCCGCCTTCTGGACGGGCAGAATGTGGCACACGAGTTCCCCGTTCACATTCATGATTCGTACACACTCGGGCTGGTCACGCGGGGAGAAAGGTACATTTATGCTGCCGGGCAGGATTTTGTGATCCGGGCAGGGGAGGGATTTATCATCGGCCCCGGGGTACCCCATGCGTGCGGTCCAGCCTCGGAGAACGGTCACGATTACCGGGTGATTTCGTTGGAGACAGATATGATGAGGGCGGCCTCGGTGAACATATTCGGTCACGAACATGCGCCGCAATTCTTCTGCGTAAAGTTATCAGATAACGCATTGATTAACCAATTAATTAATATGTTGAAGAATGTTGATAACCGGGAAGGACGCCGGGAAAAAATTCTATCCATTCTTTCTGAACTGGTTGAATGCTTCGCGGATGCGGTGGATTCCGTTTCCATTTCTGAATCCCGAATTCGCCTGGCAGGTGAAGCGCGGGCCTATATTGACGCGCATCTAAAGGCGGCCATCTCACTGGAAGACCTCGCAGCCGAATCGCACGTCAGCCCGTATTATCTTGACCGGGTTTTCCGCGAGGTGGTCGGTGTGCCGCTGCATGTTTATCAACTGCAGACCCGCATAAAAAAGGCTGCTGATACGCTGCTTAAAACCGGTTCCATTGTGGAGGCTTCCTATATCTTCGGGTTTTCCGATCAAAGCCATTTTTCCAGGATATTCAAAAAGAATGTGGGGGTATCACCCGGACGCTTCATGAAAACCAATAAAAAGCGGATGCCTTGAGGCATCCGCTTTTCGGGTGGATTGATGTTTACACCAGTGCCGGAATGAATTTGGCCCGGATGTACAGATCCTGATCACCGGCAACCACCCGGTGTTTTGACCCGGCCGGAATGATGGCGGTGGTTCCGGGGTTATAGGTCATTTCTTTGCCTTCCAGATATCCAGCGGCGTTCCCGGAGATGATCTCATGGATCTCCCAGTTATCCGGGTGGATATGCTCACCAAGCTCACATCCGGCTTCCACTTTGACGAGGTGGCAGCTGAATTTCCCGTCTGTCTGGTCGCCTTTTACCAGGTGCTTCAGATACACACCCGGGAATGCGGCGTGTTTGTTCCAGGCGATTTCTTCCATGTCCCGGCTGTCCTCACGGGTGAAAATGACATTGGTTTCTGCAGTGGTTAACATTTTTTTCTCCTGTTTTTGATTTCTTCTACAGGATACCCGTTCCGGAACCGCATTTCTTGAACGTTCTTGCACTCTTTGATACAGGCGGAAGTCCCTTCCGGTATAATGCGCGTATGAGAGTTGCGGTGATCGGCGCGGGCGCATCGGGAATGGCTGCCGCCCTCCAGGCTGCCTGGGGTGGGGCGGATGTCACCCTGTTTGAGCGCAATGAATCGGCGGGGAAGAAATTGCTGGTTACCGGCAGCGGACGCTGCAACATAACCAATGACGCGGTGACGGCCGCGGCCTATACCTGCGCGGATACAACGTGGATGGAATCGCTGCTTTCTTCCTTTGGAGTGGCTGAATTGAAAGCCATGCTGCTGGAAGCCGGCATTCCGGTGCGCGCCACGTTTGACGGCTGGTACTACCCGTTATCTGAATCAGCGCACGCCGTGGTTGACGCGCTTGCGGGCGCGCTGCGCCTGGCGGGGGTGACAACTGTCACGAATACACAGGTGCTCTCCATCAAACCCGGAGAGGGATGTTTCATTTTACGCTGCCGTCACGGGGATACGGACGAGAAATTGACTTTTGATCGGGTGATCGTCTCGGCGGGCGGCAAGGCGTATCCATCGCTTGGTTCACGCGGTGAATTGTTCCCGGTGCTCGAAAGCCTGGGCCATACCGTGCTGCCTCTTAGGCCGGCATTGGCCCCGGTACAGGCGGAATTGGCCAGCCTCAAACCACTGCAGGGTATGCGCTTTGACGTGGAAGCATCGGTGTATGAAGGAAAGAAAAAACTGGCGGCTTCCCGCGGCAATGTGATTTTCACCGAATGGGGGTTGAACGGCCCGGCGGTGATGAATATCAGCCATGCCATTTCCTCCAATCCTGACAGGCATTTGGAACTCTCGCTGGATTTTCTGGCGTTCTTTATTGAGGAATTTGATAGTCTACTGGCAAATAAACGAAGCACCGGCCAGCCGTTGGGAGTCTTCCTTGAAGCATTCTTCCCGCCCAAAGCCGCGGCCGGGTTTATCCGCAACGCGGGCTTTTCCACCGGAACCCCTCTTGATACTGTGGATGACACGGGCTTGAACCGCCTACGGGAAAGCCTGCGGGATACCCGCCTGAAAGTAACAGGCGTTCGCGGTTTCGAATTTTGCCAGGTTTCCGCCGGCGGCGTTCCGGTGACCGAGGTTGATCCAGCCACGATGGAATCCAAACGGATCCACGGCTTGTTCCTGGCTGGCGAGACGCTGGATGTTGTCGGCCCGTGCGGGGGCTACAACCTGCAATTCGCCTTCAGCAGCGGCGCGCTGGCGGGCAAAGCTGCCGCAAGATGACAAATGATTAATAGGATGCAATTATCCCCGGACGCGCTATGATGGTACTGGCATAGTACATCACAAAGGGAGTCCCGGATGATGAATTGGTTTTTAAAAATAAC
>CAYOKC010000007.1:48597-49769 GCA_964404415.1 uncultured Leptolinea sp.
TCCCTCCTTTCCGGTTCACCGGTGTCCATTCTGTGTGTGGTTCTGTTCGCGGGCTTGTTTATCGCATACGTGAAGAGCTTTGAGGAAAAAGAACTGGAAGCGCGGTTCGGAGAAAGTTACCGTAAGTACCGTGTAAGCACGCCGTTTATTATCCCCCGGATCTTATGGCCAAAAACCGACAGGTAACCAACCGGCTATTCTTCATCATCAAACAGAACCTGTAGCATTTGTTCCCGGTGGTTGAGGAAATCTTTTGCCACCCGGTAGTGGTCGGTATCTTCGTACGCCACCTCCCGAATGCCGGTTTCAGAGAACAGGTAAATGCGGGAGTTCGGGTAAGCCATCAGGATGGGGGAATGGGTGGCGATGATGAACTGCGAATCGTTTTTCACCAGCTTATGGATCACCGCCAGCGCTGAAAGCTGCCGTGAAGGCGACAGGGCGGCTTCCGGTTCATCCAACAGGTAAAGACCCTTCCCCTGGAATTTCTGCGTCAGCAAAGCCAGGAATGATTCGCCGTGCGATTGCCCGTGCAGTGACTTTCCCCCGTAGCTGCCGGTATATTCCACATCATCAATATACGATGCCAGATTGTAAAATGATTCCGCGCGCAGAAAGAACCCGTCACGCGCCGCTTTAAAACTGCGCCCGGGCTTGATGAAATCTGCCAGATTGGAATGGGTGTCACGGGTGGAGAACAGAGAATTCTTTGTACCGCCTTCCGGGTTAAAACCCATCGCGCTGGCGATGGCTTCCATCAACGTTGACTTGCCCGTGCCGTTCTCGCCGATAAAGTAGGTGATATCCGGGTGGAAGGTCAGTGTATTCAGCTCGCGGAGCGCCGGGATGGAAAACGGATATTCCTCCCGGTCTTTGATCCCTTCCCGCAGCAGGGTGATGTCGATCAGGTATGGTTTTGCTGAAAGCAGGTTTCCCGCGCCCGAAGTATTTCTCAAGATTGATCTGGCCATGAACAATATTATACGGTGAAGCCCGCGTTACCCTACGGACTTCACCGTATTTACACGCATAACGTACAGAATTATTGCAGCGTGAACGTGACGGACACTTCCGCCTTCACCGCGATCTTCCCCGGGCTGAGCGGTTCATCGTCTCCCGCACCGGTTGAAGAACCGCCGGAGGGCATGACATTCTGGATCACGTTCTGGGTC
>CAYOKC010000008.1:0-12648 GCA_964404415.1 uncultured Leptolinea sp.
GCAGACCATCCCGATCTTACCGCGAACCGTATCTCTCTGACCATTCTGAGTATCTCTCTTTTCATTATCTCCTGGCAGCTTCTGCGCCGTCAGGAACGGTATATCTAGCTAACCAATCACGAAATGAGGCAAAAATGATCTCCATTAAATCTCTTGAAAAAACCTATCGCTCCAATGGGCGACCCGTCAACGCGTTGAATGGACTGGACCTGGAAATTGGGGCTGGAATGTTCGGTCTGCTCGGCCCCAATGGCGCCGGTAAGACGACCCTGATGCGTATACTCGCCGGGATCGTCAGCGCCAACCGCGGATCAGTAATTGTTAACGGAAATGATATGTCATCCGATAAGGGAAAGACTGCTGTTAAATCGATGCTCGGGTATCTACCGCAGGAATTGGGGATGTATACCGAATTAAGCGCCCACCAATTTGTGGACTACATGGCCATTTTGAAAGGCCTTGATGATCCGAAATACCGCCGGGAACAGGTTGACGCGGTTTTGGATATGGTCGGCCTATCCGATGAAGCGGGCCGCAAGATCAAAGGGTTTTCGGGGGGGATGAAACGCAGGGTGGGTATCGCCCAGGCGCTTGTCAATAACCCGAAAATCCTGATCGTTGACGAACCAACGGCCGGTCTTGACCCGGAAGAACGCATCCGGTTCCGCAATCTGCTTGTCAATCTGGCGGCTGACCGCACCGTGTTGCTGTCGACGCATATCGTGGAAGACATCGGTCAAACCTGCCGCGACCTGGCGATCCTGTCACACGGTAAGGTTATCTTCCGGGGCAGCCCGCAGGAATTGACCCGCAACGCCGATGGACATGTCTGGTTGTATACCAATGGCGGGCTGGAAAAACCCGACCATAATTTGACAGTTGTCTCCATGCTGCATCTTGCTGAGGGAACACAATACCGGCTGGTAGGGGAGTCGGCGGAACAATATGCCGATGCGCGTCCTGTTCAACCCGGATTGGAAGATGGATACGTATGGCTTATGAAAAGCTCCGGACAGTCGATCGATTCAGATAATTGAACCACAGCGAACTTCTTGGAGTAACAGGACCACTTCTTTGGAGTGGTCCTGTTTTTAAATATTAATATTTCTTTATGGCATCATAAAGGCGGTTTTCAGTAATATATTAAAACCCTACTATAACCTGCACAAAATGGCTGAACTTTCCAACGTAAACTATCTGGCAAATAAATCGCGGCTGGCATCGATCATGGGCAACACCCTGCTGGCGAGTTTTATTTGCCATTTTTGCTTCATTCCTTTGTTCATCTGGCTGGATGTGAGTGAAATGGTGATACTCAACATTTACAGCTCGATCGCGCTGTTTTTAAGTTTGATCCTGATAAAAAACCAAAAGTTTATAGCGGCTTTTATAATAGGCACCGGCGAACTGATCATCCATGCCATACTGGCAATCCACTACATCGGTTGGGGAAGTGGTTTTCATTATTATCTGATCGTACTGACGCCGTTCATTTATTTCTGGCCATACTGGAATTTAAAAACAAAATTAAGCGCATCCAGTTTTCTTTTTATCCTGTATTTATTTTTGTTTTATTACGCGAAGAGCTCCACACCAGTCCACATAATGGAAGCCTGGAAGCTGGATTTCACAACGATCTTTACAGCCTTCTCCGCGTTTATGATCTTTGCCGCGGTAGCTTTGTACTACCAGAACAGCGTAAATAAGGTAGAAGCGAATCTGATAGAAGCCAACCGACGGCTTGAAAGCCTGGCGAAAACTGACCCGTTAACCGCGTTGCACAACCGGAGGATCATTGAGGAGAGAATTGGGGAAGAAAAGGACCAACCCTCAGTCCAGGGACGGGTTTTTTCGATCATCATGTCTGATATTGACCATTTTAAGGTACTCAATGATACCTACGGTCATCAAATCGGCGACCTTGTTCTGGTTTCCCTGTCAAAAATCCTCAAGCACGCCACCCGCACGGGGGATGTGGTAGCGCGATGGGGAGGCGAGGAATTTCTGATCTTGCTTCCTGATACTGGAGCCCGGGAAGCCTGTGAGGTCGCGGAGCGAATGCGTGCAGCAGTGGCTCAAACACCAATTTTCATAGATGATGCCGATATCCGTATCACCATGACATTCGGTGTGGCGGAATGTTCGTTCGAAACCGGAATTAATGAGTGCATCAAAATGGCCGATAAAGCGCTATATCGAGGGAAATCAGCCGGACGGAATACCGTTGTCATTTTGGATCAATTGGATTAATGACACTATCGAACGTGTGATACCATTTAGCAAATTTTTTAGAAAAGTTGAATAAACCATGAACATACATACCTCGTCCACCTGGGTTGAAATCAACCTTGAAACCATCCGCAATAACGTTCGGATCATGCGCGCTGCTGCCGGTGTTCCTGTTATGGGAATTGTGAAGGGCAACGCGTACGGTCATGGGACCGCGCGAGTGAGCCGGGCGGTAGTTGAGGGCGGCGCGGAATGCCTGGGCGTTGCCCGTTTGGAAGAAGCCCGGGCTGCCCGGGAAGGCGGAGTGGAGGTACCCATTCTGGTCCTTGGATATGTCCACCCGGAACGGGCGAAAGAAGCGGCAGAAACTAAAGCCACCTTGACCGTCTACAACCTTGACCTGGCACAGCAGCTTTCTGAGCAGGCTGTAAAAAATGGCGTTGTGATCCCTGTACACGAAAAGGTCGACACTGGAATGCGCCGGTTGGGAGTCTTTGCTGAAAATGGTGTGGAGTTCTTTGAACAGATCCAACAACTACCCGGATTACAGATAACAGGGATGTTCACCCATTTCCCGCGTATTGACGAAGTGCGCCATCCAACAACCTATATCCAGTTGGAACGGTTTACCCGGCTGATCAACGATTTGAAATTACGCGGTATATCCACGGGGGTGATCCATGCCAGCACTTCGGCCGGGGTTTTGTATATGCCGGAAGCCCGGTTTGACATGGTCCGCAGCGGCATTACCATTTATGGACTGATGTCAACGGAGGATGTGCCTCAATTTGAAGGCATCAAGCCGGCACTCACATGGAAAGCAAGGGTCATTTCCATCAAGACCATACCGGCCGGTGAAGGGGTAGGCTACAACCACCGCTATACAACACAGAAAGATGAACGCATCGGGGTGATCGCGGTGGGATACGGTGACGGCATGCGCCGGAAATTGGGGAATTTCGCCCTGGTCGGCGGTAAACGGGTCAACATGGTGGGTGGTATGTGCATGGACCAGTGCATGGTCAACCTGGATGAGGTGCCTGACGCGAAGATCGGAGACGAAGCCGTTCTGATCGGTACTCAGGGTTCTGAAACCATCACAGCGGAAGATATTGCCAAAGCATGGAACACCACGAATTACGAAGTGGTGAATAGCCTGCACGCGAGGGTTCCTCGGTTTTATTTTGATTAGCAAAGTGGCAGGCTGATGGATTATCCAGCCTGCCTGGGATTAAATTCCGGATTTTATTCAGATGCGGCAGCTTCTTCGGTTGTTGGCGCGGTTGTTTCTGTGGGTGCAACAGTCTCCGTGGGGGCGATAGTGGGTGTGCTGGTGGCTTCGGAAGTTGATGTTATTGTGGGGGTATTGGTAATGGTCGGTGTACTTGTTGACGTACTGGTAGCCACTATTATCTGAACGTACAGGGTTTGACCAAAAATTGTTCCTGCGGAGTTCTGAAGTTTCCAGTAACCAACGTAGGTACCCAGGTCTGAGGGGGCCGTCATGGAAACAGAAATATCCATCTGGTTACCCGCTGACACAGAATACGGGAAGACAGTCGATGTTCCACTCATCGATTCGCCGCTGTTGAATGCCAGAAGATACGATGTTGACCAGGCGCATGAGCCTGTGTTCTGTACCCGCCATGTCTTGGTAAATATCTCACCGGGCGAGACTGTGGCCCCGTCCGGGATGGTTACATCACCTACAAAGGCGGCGTTGTCACAAACCAGCGCGTCTGAAACGTTAGTCATAATGTTCTGCGCAAGAGTTGGAATGGTGATCGTAGCTTCTCTTGTCGGTGTTCCCGTGGCTGTTTTTTCCGGTGTGCCGGTGCCCGTGGGCTGGCTGCCAGCCTGCGCGGTGAGAGATGCGGCAACGGAAGTATAGATCATTTCAGGTGACAGTTCCGTCGCGCGGGCATCGCTGTTTCCTGAACACGACGTCAACAGGAAAGACGCCAACAATAAGCTAAAAAACACAGGACTTTTTCTCATCATGCTTTCCGGAGTTCAAGATTTTGTTAATCAAGAAGATGATAAGAAAAGTGGCTGTGAACAGACCAAGTTTTTTCTGTGAAAATGCTGTGGATGGATAATGCATCGAAAACGGGAATATGTTTCACAGCATTTTCACAGATCTTTCGTGTATATTCATTACAGAGTACACACCTAGAGGTAATGTATGTCCACAGTGATGGTAGTAGATGATGACGAAAAATTGCTGAAGATGTTGACCCGCACCCTGGTTTATGAGAACCTGGATGTAGTCACCGCTTCTAACGGGGTTGAGGCTATGCAGAAAATCGTCAGCCATAAACCCGACCTGTTGATCGTTGATTGGATGATGCCAAAGATGAATGGACTTGAACTGGTAAGGCGTCTGCGTGACAATGATGACAAAACACTGATCCTGATGCTGACAGCCCGCGATGAAATTGAAAACCGGGTTGAAGGGCTGGAATGCGGAGCCGATGACTACCTGGTCAAACCGTTCGCGCCGGCGGAACTTGTGGCACGGGTTCACGCCTTGCTTAGGCGAAGTGAGGCATCGGTTGAAAAAAAAGTGTATCAATATGCCGGTGTGACTCTCAGTATGGCATCGCATGAAGCTTCACGGGGTGACAGAGTTTTAAACCTGACGCTGACCGAGTTCAACCTGTTGCAGTTGTTCCTTCGCCACCCCCGACAGGTTCTGGAAAGAGCCCAGATTCTTACAAATGTCTGGGGGTACGATTTCGGGGGAGATGATAATGTTTTGGAAATTTACGTCGGATACCTTCGAAAAAAATTGGAAGCGGATGGTCTAACCCGGTTGATCCACACCATTCGGGGTGTCGGCTATGTTATGCGTGAGGATTAATGTCAATTCGCCTGCGCTTCACTCTCCTTTATAACGCCATCCTGGCTCTTACTCTGGCGATATTCGGGATTTCCCTGTATTCCATTCAGGCAAACAGCACCCTTGAAGCCATTAAAAAGGAACTTGTACGGAGCAGCGATACTCTGGGCGTGTCCGTTTTGAGAACTATAACCAATTCGGAAAACAAACCGGAACCGCTGGATACCCCGTCAACGTCAGGAAATAACGGAGAGACAATAAACCCGCCAACTGAGGCTTATAATCCCGCAGTTCCATCAGATCAAGAAAATGCGAATCTCCTGCCTGGTCCTCAAAATCCTGCCGAAGCCGGTACCCCGAACGGACAAAATGACCATGGCTCTGCAACCCCCGGGGACGATAAGCCGCCCTCGAATTTTCCCCCTCCCAGACCCTTTTCTACTTTTTCTACAGATACGGAATTCCAATATCTACCGGAGAGAGAGATCGTCCGTGTATTGGATTCAGACGGGAACCTTGTCGCCAGCCCGTATGGACGAAGGGAAGACGCGCTGCCATTAAGTGAAGAAGCACTGGATCAACTGACAGGCAGTAAAGGCTGGTTTGAAAACGGTGAGGTGCAAGGCCAACTGATGTTGATCTATGATAGGGCCATTATTTTTAATGGAGAAATCGCGTATATCCTGCAGGTAGCCCGCCCACTCACAGAACGGAATCATTCACTCGATTCATTGCGTAACACCCTGTTGCTTGCTTCATTACTTACTTTGCTGGTCGCGTTTGGCATCGGCTGGGTGCTTTCAGGTATTACGCTTCAACCCATTAAACGGATAACCCGGACCGCCCGGATGATCGGTGAGAAGCAAGATTTCTCACGTCGGGTGGATTATGCCGGGCCGCAAGATGAAGTAGGTGAACTGGCAGCGACAACTAATAACATGCTTTCTCATCTGGAAAGTGCTTATCAGAAAGTGGCTTCATCACTGACCCAGCAACGGGAATTTGTGGCGGATGTGTCACATGAGTTGCGCACACCACTCACCACGCTCAGGGGAAACCTTGGTTTGCTGGTTCGTGAGCCCCCATTGCCGGATGATGAACAGAAAGACATCATAAACGACATGGTTATGGAATGCGACCGCATGATCCGCCTGGTCAATGAACTTCTGCGACTGGCACACGCGGAGGCCGGTCGTGCACTGAATATAGAGCGTTTATCGATCGCCCCGCTGATTGATGACTGCTGCAGGCAGATCCAATCGCTGGATGAGAAAAGGAATATTTCCTGGTCCTGTAGGCCGGATGTCTGTGTATCCGGCGATCCGGACGCATTTAAACAGGTGCTGTTGATATTGTTAGATAACGCGATCAAACATTCCACAGGTGACGTGAACGTCTCAGCGGTTTCCGGTCAGCACCTGACACGGGTAATAGTGGAAGATACTGGTGAAGGTATCCCCGAAGAAATACTGGACCGGGTTTTCGACAGATTTTATAAGACGGAAGAGGGCTCTTCAGGCAAAGGATTTGGACTCGGATTACCCATCGCGCGATCTCTCATGGAAGCTCTTGGTGGGAGTATTCGCATCGAGAGCCGGGTTGGTGATGGCTGCCGGGTGATCATGGATTTCACGCCTTAAAGAACTGCGATAGAGTAACTATCCAAACCTTCAAAAATCCAGTATTTACTGGTATATATGAAGTATTAATCTCTCGCAGGTAAGCCCAATGGAAATACATAATAAGAATACCGCTAATGAAATCTTGATCATGAAGTTTGGGGGAACATCAGTCGGTTCACCGGACGCGATGAAAACTGTTGCTGATATTGTTGGCTCAGAGAAGAAACGATGGAAAGGCGTTATTCCCGTTGTTTCCGCGCTTAACGGTGTCACCAATTTGTTGCTTGATTCCGCCCGTAAAGCGGCGACAGGCGATCACACCGTTGTTGAAACGGCTACAAAAGAGCTTCATATCCGTCACCGTCAGATGATGGAAGGGTTGATCACCACTGAAGCCGAGCAGAAAAAGCTTACCTGGGAAATTAACCACCTTATCAATGAATTTTCCAGCCTGGTGCAGGCGATGGTTGTTCTTGGAGAAGCGTCTCCACGTGGTATTGATGCGGTTGCCTCACTGGGTGAACGAATGAGTGCACGTATCCTGGCTTCATTATTAAATGAACGCCAGATCAAAGCGGAAGCCGTTGATTCAACTCGCTTGATCGTGACAGATGGACGGTTTACATCCGCAAATCCGGATGAAGAGGCCACACGAGAAAAAACGCGCGCGGAATTACTTCCGCTGATCGAAAAAGGGATCACCCCGGTTGTCACCGGGTTCCTTGGAGCCACACCGGAAGGTGTGATCACAACCCTGGGGCGGGGCGGCAGCGATTGGAGCGCCGCGCTTCTGGGCGCCGCTCTACCGGCTGGTGAAGTATGGATCTGGACCGATGTGAATGGTGTTATGACGGCTGATCCGCGTCTTGTGCCTGACGCCTGTACGATAGAACACCTTTCGTACCGTGAAGTATCGGAACTTGCATACTTTGGCGCCAAGGTGCTGCATCCGAAAACCATCCGCCCGGTCATCGAGAATAACATCCCGTTGCGGGTGTGCAATACATTTGAACCGGAAAACGAAGGTACGTGGATAGTCTCAGACACGTCTTATATAACGGAAGGCGTGATCAAAGCGGTGACAGCCATCAATGATATGTCACTCATTACGGTGCAGGGAACGGGTATGTTGGGTGTTCCGGGTGTGGCTGCCCGCACATTCGAAGCGGTGGCTAAGACAGGCACAAGTGTTCCCCTGATCTCGCAGGCATCATCAGAGCAATCGATCTGCTTCACGGTTCCGATCGAAGCGGCTGAGAAAGTACGCTCCGCGCTGGAAAAAACATTCGCCAGAGAAATCCAACGGCGCGACATTGACGGCATCACTATTTCGCCGGCCGTCGGGATCGTATCGGCTGTTGGTTCTGGAATGCGATACACTCCCGGCGTAGCCGGCCGCGTTTTCACCGCACTCGGAAAGGCTGGCGTAAATGTGATCGCCATTGCCCAGGGTTCTTCCGAGGTATCTATCAGCCTGGTGGTTTCACAGGAAAGTCTGAAAGATGCCGTTCGCACATTACACAACCTAATTCAATAAATTCAGGTAATAAATATTATGAACGCAAAAATTCCAGTAGCCATACTCGGGGCCAACGGTAGTGTTGGTCAACGTTTTATTCAATTGTTGGAGAATCACCCCTGGTTTGAGATCAAATGTCTTACCGGTTCCGATCGCACCATTGGCAAACCATATACAGAAAGCTGTCATTGGATTCTGCCGGAACGCATGCCTGACGCGGTAAAGTCCATGGTTATTCAGGAAAACGAAGCCGCGGCAAAGGAATGCCGGATCGCGTTTTCCGCGATGCCGGCTGACCAGGCAAAAGACGTTGAACCCGCGCTGGCAGCGGCCGGACTGGCAGTTGTTTCCAACGCCTCCGCGCACCGCATGGACAGGGATGTTCCCATCTTACTGCCCGAAGTCAATCCCGAACATACCGGATTAGTTGAAATTCAGCGGAAGAACCATAACCGTAAAGGTTTCATAGTCACCAACCCGAATTGCACCAGCACCGGTTTGACAATCTCGTTGAAGCCCATCCTTGACGCGTTTGGTATTGAACAGATGATCGCTGTTTCCATGCAGGCTCTGTCCGGTGCCGGATACCCGGGTGTCCCTTCGATGGATATCATTGATAATGTGGTTCCTTACATCAAAGGCGAAGAAGATAAAGTTGAAACTGAACCCTTGAAAATGCTGGGAAAAATGAGCGGTGACCATATTCAGAACGCGCAGTTCGCTATCTCCGCCCATACCAACCGGGTTGCCGTGACAGACGGGCATACCGTATGTGTCTCACTGAAGCTGGGGCGCGATGTCAAACCGGCTGAAGCCATTGAAGCGATGCGGGCGTATCAATGCCCCGCGGTCAGCGCGGATCTTCCGTCTTCACCGGTTCCGGTGATCCAGATCCGCGATGAAGCCGACCGCCCGCAGCCCAGGCTTGATCGCGCGACCGGTAAGGGTATGACAACAAGCGTTGGACGGGTTCGGGTGGATCCGGTCATGGGTTTGAAATACATCGTTTTTTCTCACAACACCATTCGTGGTGCGGCGGGTGGGGCGATATACAACGCCGAACTGCTGGTAAAACAGAAGCTGGTTGAATAAAGCTGAACGTCGCATACCTGGCTATCGCATGATAACCAGGTATGCGATATAATTCTGCGAGTTTTTCCTGTAGCAATACTACGGGCATCTTATCTCGCTCAGGGAACATCTCCCGGAGGACAAACCCACATGGGACAACGCAATAAATTTAGTTTGATCCTGATTTTTGTTTTGCTGCTCGCTTCAATCTGGGTGGATCTGCCAATAAAGGAACCCATCAAAATTGGAGAATTTGAGCGGAGCCATGAAACACAGCTGGGTCTCGACCTTCGCGGCGGCCTGCGTGTTTTGTTGGAAGCTGACCTTCCTGCTGATTCGAAGATCACTTCTGAAGAAATGGAAGAAGCCAAGACTATTCTCGAGAATCGCGCGAATGGTCTGGGCGTCAGCGAAGTGGTTTTTCAGCTCGCGGGTGACCGCCGTATCGTCGGTGAATTTCCCGGTCTGACTGACACAAGCCAGGTTATCGAAACCCTCAAACAGGTGGGACAGCTCGCCTTTGTGCCTATGGGGAATCATCCTTTGCCTGAAGGTGAGACGATCAAGATCGATTACACCAAGATCGGTACCAAGACCGGTGAGATTCCCGAAAATGCCTTACCCGAATCCGCCACTGATCTGACCACTGCCGCGAAAGAGATGACATACGCTCCATTGATGTCAGGCTCCGACCTCGGAACCGTCACGATTGGACGCGATACCCTTGGCAAGTATTCTGTTGACTTCACCCTGAAAGATACCGCGACCAAGATGTTTGGTGAATACACAACCGGCCACATCGGCGATTATCTGGCCATTGTTCTGGATAACAAAGTCATTTCCACTCCAACCATCAATTCCGGAATTACTGAAGGTAAAGGACAGATCAGCGGCAACTTTACCCAGCAATCCGCGAATGACCTGATGATCCAGTTGAAATACGGTTCACTGCCTATTCCGTTCAAGGTTGTGCAGAGCCAGGCTGTTGGCGCCACCCTCGGGCAGGATTCAATTGACAAGTCCATGGTGGCCGGAATTATCGGCTTATCTCTAACCTTCCTGTTCCTTATCATTACCTACCGGCTTCCCGGTGTTATGGCCAGCCTGGCGCTCCTTATCTACGCCGTTATCTCCCTGGCTATTTACCGGTTGATCCCGGTCACCCTGACACTCCCCGGTATCGCCGGTTTCATTCTCAGCGTTGGTATGGCCGTTGACGCGAATGTCTTGATTTTTGAGCGGTTGAAAGAAGAACTGCGCGCTGGACGTACGGTCCGGCAGGCTATTGATCTTGGGTGGTCACACGCCTGGTCCTCCATCAAAGACTCAAACGTCACCTCATTGATCTCTTCCGTCATCCTGTACTGGTTCGGCAGCGCGTTTGGAGCAAGCCTGGTGAAGGGTTTTGCTGTAACCCTATTCATCGGTATCTTCCTTAGTCTGTTTACCGCCATCACAGTGACTCGCGCCCTGCTGCATCTGACGCTGGATAATATCAAGGCTGTCGAACGGCCGGGTTGGTTCGGGGTATAGGAGATTATATGAACATCGTAAAACACCGTTACATGTTTTTCTTGATCTCCCTGATTGTGATCATCCCCGGGTTGGTCGCACTGGGAGTGTGGGGACTGCCTCTTTCTCACGATTTCACCGGCGGTTCCATGTTGGAAGTCAAGTTTGATACCGGAAAAGTACCGGGATCAGATGCTGTTGCCGAAGTCTACAATAAACTGGATATCAAAGATCCCTATGTGCAGACATCCGGCGACGATATTCGCAGCATTCGTTCAAAATTTATTGAAGAAGGCACCAAGACCACGATCGTGGCTGAACTGGAAAAACTCTCCGGCGGGAAAGTTGAAATTCTTCAATTTGAGACGGTTGGTCCCAGCGTTGGAAGCGAAATCGCGAGCCGCGCGGCCATTACCATCGCTCTGGCTTCACTCGGTATCCTTCTGTACATCACCTGGGCTTTCCGTGGAATCCCGAACGCGTTCCGCTATGGTATTTCCGCCATCGCTGCCATGTTGCATGATGTCATTTTGATCATTGGTGTCGGATCATTTCTGGGTCACTTCCTGGGGTGGCAGGTGGATACCCTCTTCCTGACAGCCGTTTTGACCGTGATCGGTTACTCTGTGAATGATACGGTGGTAATTTTTGACCGCATCCGTGAAAATACCCACCTTCACCGGAATCTGCCGTATGAGACCATTGTCAACCATTCTATTGTGCAGACCTTTAACCGGTCTCTGAAAACATCCTTTACGGTAATGATCACTCTATTGGCTCTGAGTCTGTTTGGCGGATCATCCATCAACCATTTTGCGATCATTCTATTCGTCGGTATCCTTTCAGGAACATATTCTTCCATTTTCAACGCGGCCATGATCCTTGTGGTCTGGGAAAACCGTGAATGGAAATGGTGGTTCAACAAGAAGAACAAACCGCAGGAAACTGCCGCCTAGTAATTATGAAAGACCGTTCGGGAGAAATACACCGAACGGTTTTTTCTTGATTTGGTCAGGTCTTAGTAAAGTTAAGAGTTCCCTAAGAACTTCCAAAAGGACTTGAAAATCATCACAAATCTGGTAAACTATTTTTAGACGAACATCTGGATGCCCCCCTCATCCAGGTGTTCGTTCTTTTTAAGGCAATGGAACCATTTCACAGCGGGGAGAACCATTCGCGAAAAGAAATCCGGTATTCTCAATTACCTGAGAGAAGAGCAATGATGACCGGAAGTACCCCGGTGTAAATTTACTCCATGGGAATTCAGCGATCCCTTTTTCCGCGTCAACCGGAAGTGAGCTGCACATTGTCCGCAGAATTTGACCATACTCTGCCATCGAATGGTTTTTCAAGTCCAATGATTTGTCGAGTTCCGTACCGTTTATCCAGTTGATAAAAGCGGCGGCGGAAACCTGGTCAATAAGAACATAGCCGGAAGACCTGATTTTTAATCTATCCAGAGATTTCAAGAATTCGCTCGAAGGATTACCGGAGTTATCAAGTGAGAAATCCGCAAGGTCGGGTAAATTCTCATCTTCCAGCATGGATATGGCGTAGACCGGTGTAAATCCCAACACCGGTTTTTCATCATCCATCAGATGAATGAACCAGACGGAGAGCAAGGCTGGTTGAGGTTCTGAGAGGTCGGTCACTTCAATCAAGGTGACAACCCTGGATTGGCTGTCAACAACCTGCGCTGGTTTGATGTCAGAGAAGTCTGGGGTTACAACAAGTTTTGAACCAAGCCAGTACCCGATGAAAACACATAAAATGAAAATTCCCGCGATATACCAGATGGTTTTACGGGAAAAGAAAACCATCAACCGGATCATGATGGTATACAAAATACCTGG
>CAYOKC010000008.1:12658-22112 GCA_964404415.1 uncultured Leptolinea sp.
GATTTTCTGGCGATCCGGTTTCCGGTGATTGATTTTGCATGAGACAACCTGTCTTAAGAAGCGGCTGATAGTATGCTGAGAATTAATCCAGCCAATAGACCGAAAACTGCCGCGCCCACCCCAAATAGAAAGGTGGCTTCAATATCCGGGGAATGCATTATTTCGTACCCTTTTTTCACTACCAATTGGAAAAAGCGGGATTCTGAAAGAGCGGGCGTAATTCTATCCCAAAAGAAAATCTCAATTTTGTTCAGGAGAGCATCCATGCTGTAAAATCCTTTCCTTTATCGAGAAGATGAGATTTTTAAAATTTTTCCGGTTTTATCAGTAACAGCACGGACAATTCTGGGAATCGGCTTGCCGTTGACGCCAAAAGCCGTTCCGGAGAAAATAAACAAATACTTGTCTTCTCCCTGTTCTGAGATGGACGGCTGGCAATTTCGTACTTCAGGAGTCTTCTGGTAGACCTGAGCGCAGACTTTATTTACGATTGATTTGTCCATAAGGCGTGCCTTTCAGGTGTTACCGCATCCGTCTCCGGATAAAGGCGGGAACATCAAGGTTATTGGAAACGCCGGTATATTCCATGATTTCCATACGTTCCGGTGGTTCCGGTTCAAATTGTTGCTGATCATCCGGTTCGGAAAGCGGGATAAAGGGCGGCTGACTGGCCCTGAAAGGTTCCTGAGACTGATAAGCGGGCTTTTGAGCCGGTGCGGCGATATTCTGGAGTGTTTGCAGAACAGTCCCTGAGACCGGTGTGGAACCGATACCCGTGATGATAAGAATGACCTGAACGCGGTCATGCATTTGCGGGGCGTTGATGATACCCGGGATTATGCTGGCACGCTTGTTCGTGCGTTTCTGCAGGTTTTCCATGGCATCGGCCACTTCAAGGAAGGTAAGGTCATTTCCACCGGTAAAGTTGACGATAATTCCGGTAGCCTGATCCAACGGTACAGAATCAAGAAGCGGATGGTGCAGGGCACGTTCAACAGCCTGACGGGCTTTTTCATCGCCTTCACCCTGGCCCACAGCCAGCAATGCTCCTCCACCGGATTGGATCATCTGGCGGACGTGCGCGAAATCAACATTGATCACACCGGGCTGCAATACGAGCTCACTGATACCTTGAATACCCTGACGGAGAACGTCATCTGCCAGGCGGAAGGCCATTTCGAGAGGAAGATCATGAGGAGCGATCTGTAACAACCGATCGTTGGGAACTGTGATCAGCGTATCGGTAAACTGGCGGAGCTTGGCAAGCCCTTCGCGCGCGTTGACCTGCCGGCGCCCGGCTTCAAATGAGAAGGGGAGGCTGACAATGGCAACAGTCACAGCGCCAATGGCCTGCGCGACACGTGCGATAATACTGGCAGCGCCGGTTCCGGTACCGCCGCCCATACCCGCGGCGACAAAAACCATATCCGCCCCAAGTAGAGCGGTATGAATATCTTTGGCGCTTTCTTCGGCGGCCGATTCGCCCACCTGGGGTTTCCCACCGGCACCGAGGCCGCGTGTCAGATTAGGACCAAGTTGGATCTTGACCGGAGCCAGAGACGATTTCAACGCCTGGCCGTCCGTATTGGCGGCAATGAAGTCAATCCCTTCGATTCCCAGTTCGATCATGCGGTTAATGGCATTACTGCCGCCGCCGCCGACACCGACGACCTTTAAAACCGGTTTACGGGTGGCAAAGGAAGATTGGTTTGATTCTGAGTTATTGGCAGTCTCGATCATAGGTCACCTCTCCTGGAGCTGTGTTGCAATACTTGTGCCGTCACCGGAGATTCGTTCCACCTGGCAACCGGCTGCCCTTAAAGTCTGTAATTGTTCTTCTGTGAAGGATGCCGTATTGCCGATAACCGTGACTTTTTCCGCCAGCGCGGCCTGTTCCACCGAAAACCCGATGGTAGGCCGGTATTTTTTCACATACGGGCGGATCACATCCAGATGCCAGTCTGCCACGCCCCATTCATAGCTGGGCAGCAACAGGTAATGCTCAATAGGGAAGGCTCCGCCTACAAACCCACCTTTGTTTACACTGGTTTCCACTGGAATAGAAGAAGCCAGTTCAGGAGGCATTTCAGCCCTCATGGATTTCACCTGCTCTGTTTTGCCCTTGATCTCGCTGACGATCTGACGGGTTGACCCATCAGGACGGAACCAGGCATCCGGCAGGTGAGGGCTGTCCTCATCATCTGTCAACAACCAGAAGTTTGCCGTGAGTACAGAATTGCTGATTGGTTCAAGTGGAATCGTCGGTGAGTCGGGATCTGAAACCAGGTTGTTTTCCAGCAATTGCAGAATAGCCAGACAGGTGGCTGTGTGTTTTTCATCCGTCCAATCTTTGTGAACGATATTGTGTGGCCGGTGGGGAACACCAGCGCCAAACAGAACCACCGGCACCGGTTTTTGAACAAACATTGAAGCTGTGGCGGTATACCACTCGTATGCCCGGAATCCGAGTTGGTCTTGCTCTCCAGGAGGCGTGAAATAGGGGCGGGTATCGCTCCAACGTTGCTGTCCACCCGCGCCCCAGTTCAGGGACTTATCATGAGTCCAGGCATAGGCGCCCAGCGCCAGGTTATCCAGCAGGTCCAGGCGGTTGCGGCGGACAAGTGACTGCAGCGCGAGGGTGAGAAACGCGGTATCCCAGAAACTGCCGCCGGGTTCAAGCGCGGGGAACAGTGGGACAATGTCACATTCGAGAGCCAGGCTGGCCATCGGGATATAGCGGTCAATAAACCGTTCCACCAGACCGTTTTGAGCCCAATCTGAAGGCGGCCAGGCGTTGCGGTAGTTTGGCCGGTCAAAGAACGAAACGGAGTGCACACCCCAACGCGAGTAGGCTTGCAGTAAGACACGCATATCGGTAGTTTCCAGCCGTTTTTCGAGGCCATCGGTGAATTGAATGATGGGCTCGATCTTCGCGTCTTTCAGTGCAGCCAGAAATGACTCTGGTATGGCCCTGTCTGACTCGCTGATCAGTACCAGCCAACTGGCATTTAACAACTTTAATTCGGGGATCCAGGTTTCAGCATCCCGTTCACTATAATGGAGAGAATTCGGAAAATAATGGAAACCGATTCTCGAGGATCTGGGTTTAAGAAGTTCATCCATTGCGTTCATATGCATTTCCTGATTCAAAGGAATGTGCTGTATATCTTGCAATAAGCATGCCATTCAAAGTGAATACAGGTTAAGGGGATATAAAAGGTCTGCTATAATTCGAATTTGTGATTCTCGTTACAGGTGGTACCGGTTTTATTGGTCAACATCTCGTGCGCCAACTCGTTACGCAGGGGTACGAAGTGCGTCTACTGTTGCGTCCATCTCCCAAGTCACCCAATCTGCCAACGGGCCTGCCGGTGCAGGTAGCGGTATCCAGTTTCAATGATCCCCGCGGATTGCGGGCAGCCCTGAAAGGTATCAATACCGTTATCCATCTCGCTGGCACCGAATCGATGGGTATACTGTCTGACCTTGACGGTGTTGATGTGAATGGTACGCGTGCCATGACCAGCGCGGCAAAAGAAGTGGGGATAGACCGTTTCCTGTTCCTCAGCCATCTCGGCGCGGATAAAGCTTCGGCATTCCCTGTCCTAAAGGCCAAAGCGATCGCAGAAAATCTGGTCACTCACAGCGGCGTTCCGTACACGATCTTCAGGACCGCGGTGGTTTACGGCCCGAATGACCATTTCACCAATAGCTTTTCACGCATGATCGATATGTCGCCGTTCGCGTTATTGATACCAGGTGACGGTTCCAACCTCCTGCAGCCCATCCATATCCAGGATCTGATCGCCTGTGTGATCGCCGCCCTTGATAACCCGGATAGCGAAAACCACCTGTATTCGATTGGCGGGGGTGAATCACTCTCGTTTTTATCGATAATCCAGACTATTATGGATAAAATAGAAAAGCGCAGACGGATCATCCCGATCATGCCCGGTTATCTGCGGGTGATATCGGTATGGCTGGAGCAAAGCCGGCGGTTCCCTGTTTCCGCGTACTGGATCGATTACCTGGCAGTTGACCGCACCTGCGCGCTGGATTCACTTTCACGCGATTTCAACCTCATTCCTGCCCGCTTTCACCAATCACTCGAATACCTGAAATAAATAAAACATGTCCATTTCCGCTTTTTGTATTCACGGCCACTTTTACCAACCACCCAGAGAAGATCCGCTTTCGGGAGTTATTCCCGCGGAAGAAGGGGCGTATCCATATAACAACTGGAATGAACGTATACATGACCAGTGTTATAAACCCAATGCTGAACTGGGTAATTTTTCGCGTATAAGTTTTAATCTTGGACCGACCGTTCTGGAATGGATGTCTCAGGCGGATCCGGTCACATTACGAAGCATTCTTGATCAGGAACGGAAAAATTTTGAAGCCACCGGTCTGCCAAATGGAATGGCGCAATCATACAATCACACCATCCTGCCGCTGGCATCCAAACGGGATAAGAAAACGCAAATTGAGTGGGGAATGCGCGAGTTTAAGACCCGGTTTGGCCACGCGGCTGAGGGGATTTGGCTTCCGGAAGCGGCTGTTGATACGGAGACACTTTCCGTTGCCTGCGATTGCGGCGTCAGTTATGTCATTCTGGCTCCGTGGCAATGCGCTGACCATGGCAAAGACAAGAACCTGCCCGGTTGGATTGAGCTTGGTGCTGGCAAACGGATCGCTGTTTTCTTTTACAACCAGTCACTTTCCACCCGTGTAAGCTTTGACCCGGGTTCCACACGCAACGCTGATGAATTTCTAGTTAATGCCATTCTGCCAGAGTTTTCAAATGGATACGGTGAACCTAAAGACCGGTTTCTGATCATCGCATCTGACGGGGAGTTATACGGACATCACCAGCGTTTCCGCGACCGGTTTCTGGAACGATTAACAACAGAAGCCTATAAAGGGAAGCCGCTTGTCCAAATGACCCCGGCTGAATGGCTTATGAAGAATCCGCCCAAGCAGACGTTTACGATTGTCGAAAATTCTTCCTGGAGCTGCCACCATGGCGTGAAGCGCTGGAGTGAAGATTGCGGGTGCACGCCAAACAGCCAGTGGAAAGCTCCGTTACGGACCGCGCTGAATGAAGTCGCGGAGGTTGTTGACGCCGTGTATGAAAGGGTGATGGAGGGGTTCCATGTTGACCCGTATGCACTGCGCAACGATTATATTCAGGTATTGATCAGGCAGGTTTCTCTGGATGAGTTCGTGAAATCCCACATACCGGATTGCACAGATCAGAAATGCCGCCAGGCAGGCTATCTTCTGCGCGCCCAGTATGAACGTCAACGCATGTTTACATCATGTGGTTGGTTCTTTGACGATTTCAACCGAATTGAACCGCGGAATAATGTGAATTATGCCGCGCAGGCATTCTGGCTCACAAAGCAGGTTGATCCGGAGCTTTCGCAGGATGTGATCCTGGCTGATCTCAAAAAAGTGAAAAGCAACCGGTCAAGCCTTGCGGCAGACCAGGTTTTTAAAAGCCACCTACGCTCAGCAGAGAATTACTGGACAGACGGTTCTTCCAAAGCCTGAATCAACTTCTCTACCTCAAAACCAGCGCCATCCGATGCTTTCTGCAGGGTCGCGAGCATTTGGCGGGCGACGAGAACGCGTTCATATTGAATGGACGGATCGGTCGAATCCGGTTCAAGAACAACGGCGGCCATCAGGCAACTGATGAAGTCGTCAAACCCTTCTTTGGAATACCAGAGAACGTCCTGATAGCGGTTCATTTGAAGCAATAGCTGGATATCCGGATTTATTAATGTTGAATTCAGGAAAGCAGCCGGGTCCTGGCATAAGGGATCATCAATCCATTTTTGCATGCTGATCATCACCCTGACCATTTTGACCACCCGGATCGCATCCTGTTGGGTTAGTCCCAATCCGCTGACAGCATTTTCAATATAGCGGCCGGTCTTCCATTCATCAAATAGGCTGATACTATTGCCGCGAATATCTTCAGGGTCAACGATCTTGCCAATGTGGGCGATATACGCGAAGATCACCGCCGAAAGCCGCAGGCTGGTGTTCTCCTGGAGAGACTGTGACATTTTCAACCGGATCTCGTACCCCGGGGTGGATTTGCCGGATGGTTTGCTGGAAAGCACAAGGATCAACTCGATAAGGCGGGCTGTTTCGTCAACTACGTCATCCATGGGAATGGTTGATTGCCGGATGCTTGCCGCGCCGTCCACCAGGTGCTGCATCTTCAGGCGGGCTTCCTCTTTGATCTTCAGGACTTCTTCAACATTTATAGAGGGCTTGAGGATCTGGTTGTTCAGGTAGTTTAAATATCCTGTGTTCAATATCTCGCCCATTGGCTGCAGAATGGATTTCAAAAGGATTTCCTGCATGGAATCGGCGATCGACGGAACACCTTCGCCGTGAAGCATGTCACACAACTGACGGTACAGATGGGATGAATCATCTTCCACCTGCCGGAAATCGGTGAAAACGATGCAGGAATACGCCCGAAGGTGGAGGAACAATCCACGGTCACGCAATTCGGCAGCCGGACGGATATATTCCAGCCCGCTGTTCTGGTCACGGAAGATGACAAAATTGTTGTCGCCACCCCGTATCCCCAGGCCGTTAATCAGTGATGTTTGGACCAGCCTGCGGTGACCATCAGGCCCGCGCTTCGTATAGGCACAGGATGTTTTGATCCATCCTGAAGTTTCTCCATAGCGGTTATGGTACGCCACCAGAACGCGGTCGTTACCAAGGCCGTTTGTAAAGGCGATGACGTTCTCATCCACGTTCCCGTGACCGGTAAAGAAATCATACAGGTAGAAGTCTTCGATGCCGGCAAACAGGGCGCGCTTGCGCACAATGGGGAAAATTTCACGCTCGTGCCGGCTGATCAAATCCTGGTCGGGTTTCTCATCGTAGTAGGCGCGTTTATATTCCATTCCGTACTTTTCGGTATACCCTTCAATCTGGCCGTGACCAAACATTGGCAGGCCGGGGATGGTCGCCATAATTGTGCAGACACCGAAATACTTGTCTCCCTTTCCAAACTGGTCGACCGCAGTGCGTTCATCGGGATTGGAAATGAAATTGACATAACGCCGCAGGATCTCGGGATCAAATTCGAGTGTGTTCTTGATCAACTGCCGGAATTTGGCGTTCTCTTCATCGCGCAGCATATTCATGAACGCGCTGTTGTACACCCGGTGCATCCCCAGTGTGCGGACAAAGTATCCTTCCATCAGCCAGAAAGCTTCCGCCAGCAGCAATGTATCAGGGGCTTCTTTGGCCACACGATCCACCACCTCGCGCCAGAATTCCTGCGGCATGGCCGCCAGGAACGCGTCACGCGGGATGCCGTGTTCGGCGCGGGAGGGAATGTCACCACCGGAGCCGGGTTCGGGGAACCACAGACGTTGGAAGTGCCGCCGGGCGAGTGTCATGGCGGCGTCAAACCGGATGATGGGGAATTTTCGGGCGACATCAAGAATGGTCTGGATAACAGCCTCGCGCACTTCCGGGTTCAGGTAATTCAACTGGGCGGTATCATTCCAGGGCATGGATGTACCGTCATTGCCATGGTAAATATGACGGGTATCGCCATTGCGTTTGTCCACCCGCCTGAAGGTGACTGCCGCGTCTGTGCGGTTGTAGTAATGGTCATCGATTTTGATCTCGATGTTCGGGTCAGGTGAAAGGTCGGGGCCGTCAAATGTGTAACCCGGGAATGGACTGTAGGGGAGTGAAAGGAAACGGTCAGGGTTATGGATCACCCAATCGCTGTCAATGGCCATATGGTTGGGAACCATGTCACTGGCCAGACGGATGCCGCGCTGCCAGGCCCGGTTACGGAGGCTCTCGTAGGCTTCATAACCGCCGATCTCGTTGGCAATATCATAGCGGGCCAGCGAGTAGGCGGAAGAAACGGCATCGGGATTGCCACACATCTGCTTGATACGCGCGGAGGCGGTACTCCGTTCCCAAAGGCCGATCAACCACAGGCCTGTAAATCCACGGGAGGCCAGCTCGTCAAGTTCTTCATCCGGGATCTGGTCAAGGCTAGTTATGGGTTTTTCAAATTTCTTGCTTAACTGGTCCAGCCAGACGAGTGTGTTCTTGGCCAGCAGTACCAGGCGGGGCATCCATTCACGGTCGGCAGAGTATTGTTCGTGTTCACTATCCATCAGGGTACGTGAGTAGACTGGGACGTGGGTTTCACCCGGACCGCCACCCGCGAAACTGAGTTTTTCTTCTTCCCTGACAAAATCCAGGCTGCTCAACAGGCGGTAAAGGAATTTACCCAGAAGGACACCCCAGCGGGAACGTATGAATTCCAACTGGCCGGGGAGTGAATTTGGCACGGCGATGGCGGGAGCCTGGAACATGTCAACCAGGTTCTGGTTTTCCGGGCCGAATGGGGGTTCGTTGTCAAAGAATGTATGGATTTCCTGAAGGATCAGATCATATTTGGTAGCGGTAGACAGGTGCTTCTCGTCAAACAGTTCGAGGAACGGAGTGGTGGCAGCCGGATTGCGGTTGGTCACCCAGAGGACAATGATCTCTTCCAGGGTATTCAACCGGTTTGACACACCGTTTTCAGTTCCGGCCAGATAGGTTTCAATATCCATTTCCTTCGCATAAACACTGACCGGAGGAAACTCGCTGCAGAACTCCATGAGAAGATGGTCAACAGCTTTTTCACCAAATGTACCGATAAGAGAGATCTGAAGTTTCCCGAGGACATCCGGATTTTTCTGTTCGCGATAGGTTTTGAAAACATAATGCATGATCTCATCGATCAACCCGAGAGCGTTGATTTGACCGGCTTTTACGGCTTTTTCGGGAAAGTGGATGACGTCACGTTTCTGGTTGACCTTCTGGGCAAACAGGCGGGCGGCATGGAAATTGGCAAAGATCACATTTCCATTCAAAGAGAAAAAAGATTTATCCAGTAAATACCGGTCACGGGCAACGCGAGAAATATGAAATTCCATGGTATTTCCATCCTTCCCGAAAGGCGTCAATGTGTAATACAGTAATTATATGTTTTATTGGTTCGAGGAGGGAAGCAGACGCTGTAACATAAAGTAGGGATGTTTCTCGCCGGTTATGGTGACATCTTCCTGTATCAATCCAGAATCAATTAACTGATGAAGAGCCTGGTCAAGGTCTGCTGGCTGCCAGCGGAAGATCTTCATCAAGTCACGGCGGGTACAGGCGCCAACTGATTCGAAGTATGTTTCCAATATGGTTTTTCGCGCGCTGTCTTCAGAGATCAGCCGCGATTTTTCGACCGAATCGGGGAATTGTTTGTGGAAGAGATCGTACGTAAAAGAATAATGCCATGAACCGGCATCGCTGATACCGGATGGGGCGATCCGGAAGGAAGTTTGCAGGATTTCGAGTGCCTTGTTGAACCGGCTGTTGGAATCGGCCGAACCCAGGTGTGACTTTTTAC
>CAYOKC010000008.1:22122-23286 GCA_964404415.1 uncultured Leptolinea sp.
AATTTTTCCTTTCTTTAAACGATAATTTAAAAATTTAATTAAAAAATCGTTAAAATCATTGATAGTTATATATTTACTTGATTCTTTATTTGGTGACCAATAAGTAATATATTTTTTCGAGTCAATTTCGCCTTCCTTCAGAAGTGTTTCGTAAACAAGGCGGGCTTCCATTGGCAAAACGCCCTTACGGTAATCCTCAAGGTAGTCATATTCAGGATCGCCATAATTGGGCGAAAGCGCGTAGAAATTCGGAAGCATATTCAGTGAGATCATGCAATTCTTCAAAGCCAGAACCCGGCCGTAATACCATTTCCGCTGACCAAGAAGACTGTCTTTCCAGTCCCAGGTGACATGGCCGGGGTCGTCATGGTCATCCGAAACCGGGCGGTCACCACTAGCTGCCACCCAGAGGCTGGGCATTGTTATATCCTTGATCGGCCAGAACGAGATAAATCCGCGCTCGTTCACAAATTGAACAGCTTCCTCCCGGTTTTGTACCCGGGAGGAAGTATCGATGCGATATGTTTTTCGGCGGTACGCCTTAATTATGTCTGTGAACACATCAGTCATGCAAAATTATTCTGCTTTCAAAATGTGGGTAATGATGTTTGAACCGCTGCCGCCTATGTTTTGCGCCATTCCGTATACCGGGTGTTCCACCTGTGTTTCACCGGCTTCACCACGCAGCTGCTGCACAACTTCCACGATCTGGTACATACCGGTGGCGCCGACCGGATGCCCACGGGCTTTCAAACCGCCCCGGGTGGCAACGGGAACACGTCCCTTCGGGCAGATCTGCTCTTCGATCGCCATTCTTGGCCCCTGACCGGGTGCCGCGAATCCACAGGCTTCAAGAGATAACGCGGCCATGATGGTAAAGGCGTCATGCAGTTCAAACACACCGATATCGGATGGTGATATTCCAGCCTGCGCGTATGCCTGTTTTACAGAACTTTCGGCTGCCGAAAGCCAGATGGGTTGACGGCGGGCGTGCGCCGCGATGGTATCTGTGGCTGCGGCAGACGCGGTAACTTTGATCATTTTGCGGCCATTTTGACGTGTGACCATCTCTACCGGGACGATGATCGCGGCGGCGGCACCGTCACCCATGGGTGAAGCATCCATCAGGTTGATCGGATCGGCGATCATCGGAGCTTTCTGGTA
>CAYOKC010000008.1:23386-35687 GCA_964404415.1 uncultured Leptolinea sp.
AACAACGGTTTGATAATGGCATTCACCAGGCCGAAGATAAAGGCCAGGATCAGCAGGGTGTCAATGCCACCGGTAAAATAAATACCGGGGATGAATTGGATGGTGACAAACAGGGCAACCGCGTTGATCAATAACCGAACCAGAAATGATTTCATTTTGCCTCCAGAATAACCGGAAAATTTGTGATCAATAATTGTGTTTTCAAATCTATTAATAATACGCATAATAACAGATTTTGTTGCATATGCAGGTTGAATATTTGCAATTTGTCCTCTGACGTGCTATTTTATCTACAATATACAAGTATCCGTAGAAAAAGCGGGGTAAAAGTAAAATATGTCTACCATGAATCGCCTGATCATTGCTGAGATTAACACCTGGGTCTGGCTTGATGAGCTGGAAGAAAGAACCGGTCGGTCATTAACGCTGGATTCAATACCGGAAAATGAGTGGGACAGGTTGTTGTCACCTGGTTTTAATGCCGTGTGGCTTATGGGCGTTTGGACGCGAAGTCCTATTGGCCGGAGGATCAGTCAGGCAAACGTTGATCTCTACAGCGAATACTCTCAATCCCTGCCGGATTGGAAGATGGAAGACCTTCCCGGATCTCCGTATTGCGTGAAAGAGTATTCCGTCGACCCCCGTTTTGGGGGTAACGAATCCATTCAGAAACTGAAAAGCACACTACACAAACGCGGAATAAAACTGATCCTCGATTTTGTGCCCAACCACACAGCCCAGGATCATCAATGGATAGAAACAAATCCCGAATATTATGTTCATGGTTCGGAATCGGATTTTCTACAATATCCTCGGGATTTCTTCGAAGCTTCCGGCAGTTTTTTCTGTAAGGGACGCGATCCCTTCTTTCCTCCCTGGCAGGATGTAGCCCAGTTAAACGCGTATTCTTTGCCATACCGGAAAGCAGCCGCCGAACAGTTGAAAAAAATCGGCACCCTGTGTGATGGCGTTCGCTGTGATATGGCCATGTTGCTGATAAACCACGTTTTTTCTTACACATGGCAGAATCGGGCTGGAACCACGCCGGAAACAGAATACTGGCGCGATGTAATCATGGATGTGCGCGAGAAGTATCCGGATTTTTTATTTATCGCGGAAGCCTACTGGGACCTGGAATGGGACCTGATGCAGTTGGGATTTAATTATTGCTATGACAAGCGTCTGTATGACCGGTTGACACGTGAAACGGCGGATACCGTGAGGCAGCATCTAATGGCTAACCTGGGCTTTCAATCGAAGTTGGTGCGGTTTTTGGAAAACCATGACGAGCCCAGAGCAACCGGCATAATCCCGTTGGAACGCATGAAAGCTGCCAGTTTGATCACCGCGACCTTGCCGGGGGCAGTGTTGTTGTATGAGGGGCAATGGACGGAAGATACGCAACCATGTCCTTCTCGGGCGGCGTCAACAGGAATTGCCGGATAGTGAAATCCAAGATTTTTATAAAACACTGCTGGGAGCCATCAAAGATATTTCAGTGGATAATGACTGGGTATTGTGCGACGTCAGCGGATGGCCGGATAACCAATCCTGCCATAATTTGATCGCGTATTGCTGGCGTAAACAGGGCAGGGTATTATTGACTATAGTGAATTACAGTGAGACCCCATCACAGGGAAAAGTCAGCCTCCCGTGGGAAGTTGACCAATCCAGGCAAACGGAGTTCCATGACCTGTTCGGACATGAAGCCTTTATTCGCGAAGGGTTCGAACTAGCAGAGGAAGGATTATTTGTTGAACTTCCCGACTGGGGATTTCATTTCTTATCCATAGATATCTAAAGGAGATATACATGAAATTCTGGGATATTACTTTGCCCATATCATCCAACATCCCGGTCTGGCCCGGCGATCCGGAAATCAACATACGACGTGTCAACAAGATTGAGGATGGGGCCAATGCCAATGTCTCACGGATGGATATTGGCTGTCACACCGGGACTCATGTGGACGCGCCTTACCATTTCCTGCCGGATGGCAAAACAATTGAGACCCTGGATCTCGACGCGCTCATCGGCCCGGTACAGGTAGTCCGCATTCCGGATGATATCTCTGTGATCACCGGTGACGTTGTACTGGCCTGCGGTATTCGCGAAGACACCAAACGGGTATTGTTCAAGACCTACAATTCCGCCTTCTGGAAAAAATACGGGTCACAATTCCGCACTGAGTTCGCGGGCATTGATGATACCGGCGCTCAAGCCCTGGTGGATATGGGTGTCAAACTCGTTGGACTTGATTATCTATCTGTGGCACCCTTCAAAAAAAGCCGCCCGACCCATGAAGTCTTCCTGAAAGCCGCGGTCGTTCTGCTCGAAGGTGTTGACTTATCGGCGGTGGACGCGGGCGACTACGGCCTGATCTGCCTGCCGCTAAAACTGGAAGGTTCGGATGGTTCCCCGGCCAGAGTAGTGTTGACCCGTGAGGAGTAGATCCTGGTATTTGTCAAACCGTGTAACCATCCGGCCGATATTCCGTCTAATTTGAGAATTACCCATTACTGATTTGTTCAGGAGAAAACAACGATTAACCATGGCTGATACCGCTACAACTCCACAACATGAAAAAGTGATCATATTAGGGTCCGGCCCTGCCGGTCTTTCTGCCGCTTTATACGCGGCCCGGGCTGAATTGAATCCGCTGGTAATAGGCGGTATTGAACCAGGCGGACAGGCTTCACTGACAGATACCATTGAAAATTACCCCGGTTTCCCGGATGGGGTTGGCGGGGCGGAATTGGGCGAACTGTTTCAGAAACAGGCGGAAAGATTTGGCGCGCGCACTGTATATGAAATGGCGACCAACGTTAACCTCAAAACACATCCCTTTTCCATAACTACGGATTCAGGGCAATACACGGCAGACAGCCTGATCATCGCGACCGGCGCGAGCCCGATCCATTTGAATGTTCCCGGTGAGAAAGAATTTACCGGCAAAGGGGTTTCCTATTGCGCCACCTGTGATGGGTGGTTCTACAAAGGCAAAAACGTCGCGGTGGTTGGCGGCGGTGACAGCGCCATTGAGGAGGCGTTGTTCCTCACCCGGTTCGCGGCTTCCGTGACGATCATCCACCGGCGTGACGCGCTGCGTGCCGGAGCGATCCTGCAAAAACGTGCCAGAGAGCATCCTTCCATTTCATTTTTATGGAACAGTGTTGTTGAAGAGGTGCAGGGTGACACGAAAGTCAACGGTTTACGCATTAAAAATGTTGTGACCGGTGAGACGTCCATAAAGCCGTTTGACGGCGTGTTCATCTTTATCGGGCATAACCCCAACACGGGCATGTTTTCCGGGCAGCTGGATATGGACGAAAAAGGCGTGATCCGTGTGAATACATTACTGGAAACAAACGTCCCGGGTGTATACGCGGCGGGTGAGGCTTCTGACTCACATTTCAGGCAGGTGATCACCTCCGCCGGGATGGGCGCGGCGGCAGCCATTCAGGCTACCCATTATCTTGAAAGCCTTGAATAGAAACTGAAGTCCATAGGCTTATTTAACACCGATCAAAAAAGGCCGGATGATTGTCATCCGGCCTTTTGCGTTATTACACTATTGCGGAGGAAGCGGTGTCGCTTCCGGTGTGCCGCCCCACCAGGTAAATACACGTTCATAGCTGGTGGCTCCGGCTGGTTCATATATCGGATTGCCGTCTTTCGTGGTTCCAGTCTGACGGGCTACGGTGATTGACCAGCGGATCACATGCGGTGTGTTGCCCGCCGGGCGGAAAGTTACGGGCACAATGTATTTGGTGTCGGTGGAATAATCCACCAGTTTGCGGCCCGCTCCGTCGGTCACATCCACAACCGTAACCAAGTAGGTTTCGTTCTGGCGGAGTTCACCAATAGACGCCCATTGCAGGGTGACAGTTTCATTTTGAATGGTGAATGATGTGCCGTCAGCCGGCAACAGCAGGTTGGTGGCTCCGTACGGGGGAGGCGCTGTGGGAGTGGGTGTCGGTCCGGCGGTTGGGAGGCGTTCGCATAGCGGAATTTGCAGTGATTGCCCCTGATACACAGTATCGCCGGTCAGTCCATTGAATATCTTGATCGCGTCCATGCTTACGCGGTAAGCGCCGGCGATGCCGCTCAGGGTATCGTTTTCGCCTACCGTGTAGCTTACCTTTTCACAGGCTTCTTCGGTGGCATCCGCTTCACTCAAGGTGGCGGAAGGCAGCGGTGAAGCTGTGGGGGTGGGCTGCGGGACGAGCAGTTTTTGGCCGATGTACAGGCTGCTGCAGTCCGCGGGAAGGTTGTTCAAGGTGATGATCGAATTGATGGAGACTTTGTACACCGCGGCGATGATGCTGCAGTTGTCACCGGATTTGACGGAATACTCAACCGGCGGCAGCGGCGTGAAGGAAGGCATTGGGGTGGGAGTTTCGCTGGGCAACGGTGTGGCTGTAATGGTGGGGGTGAGTGATGCCGTAGGGGTTGTGGTGGGCTGGGTCACGCGGCCTGTGCCGCTCAGGATGGAGTAGATTACAACTCCGCCAAGCGCCAGAAGCAGGATGATCACACCGATGGCCACAGGCAGTGACAGATGGATTTCCGGAAGACGGGAACCCTGCAGCGGTTTGGCCGATTTTGTCTCTGATGTGGTCAGATTACGGCCGCAGACCTGGCAGCGGGTGGCATTATCTCCGATTTTGGAGCCGCAGGTCGGGCAAATTCGTGAAGTAGGAGTTGATTGTGGATTCATAGTAAGTGGACACCGGGGGAATGACCCGGAATTCGAAATTATACCATAGGCACTTTTTAAGATAGATTCCGTGGTTTTCGCGGCGGTTTGTTACAATTCTCCCCATGGAAAGCAGCCTGTATTTCCACATCCCGTTTTGCCGGCGCCGCTGCGGCTATTGTGACTTTATCACTTTTGCCGGATTTGAACGGCTGATTCCCGCCTATATTCAGGCTTTGAAGAAACAGGTTAACCTGTTCTCTGAAGACATCCCCGTTCACACGGTGTATTTTGGCGGGGGAACTCCTTCGCTGGTTTCACCCGACCTGTATGTGGACCTGTTTGATACCGTACGGCGATGTTTTCGCGTACTGGATGGCGCAGAGATCAGCCTTGAAGCCAACCCGGGAACTGTCACACTCGGGAGTTTAAAGGGATACCGCCGGGCCGGATTTAACCGCGTCAGCTTTGGGATGCAATCGGTGCGGGGTGATGAACTCAGGCTGCTGGACCGTCAGCATTCTCTGGCAGACATAACCGGCGCGATGCAAAACGCTCGGAAAGCCGGGTTTGACAATATCAACCTCGACCTTATCTTCGGGCTTCCCGGTCAAACACTGGATGCGTGGAAGGAATCACTGGCTGTTGCGCTGGATTTTCACCCCGAACACCTGTCAGTGTACAGCCTGATCGTGGAGGATGGAACTCCGCTCGCCCGGCAAATTGACGCGGGAATCACTCAAGCGCCGGATGACGACCTGGCGGCGGAGCAATATGAGTGGACCTGCGATTTTCTGGAAGAGGCGGGGTTTGACCATTATGAAATTTCAAACTGGGCTTTGAGACCGCCCGGCCGCGATCTGCGCTGCCGCCATAATCTGCAATACTGGCGGCTGCTTCCATACTTTGGATTTGGCTGCGGAGCGGTGGGTTTTCTGCCCGCGGCTTCCAACCGGTTTTCCGCTTTTGCTCCGGTGATAATGCAAAATCCAAAATGGATTGGGGCGTATATTCGAACGCTGGAACCGGCCACCAGTAATATTTCCACATCCGTATTTCTCGAAGATGTGGACGCTGATTATGAAATGAATACGTTCATGTTCACCGGTTTCCGGCTGCTGGATGAAGGCATATGCCCAGGCGAATTCCGGCAAAGGTTCGGGCAGGATATGGATACGGTTTTTGGCCGGCAGTTACGGAAATTACGGGAATCCAAATTGATCGAAACAGCCCCGAACGGAAACATCCGGCTGACGCGTGGGGCGTGGTTGGTGGCTAACCGGGTCTTCCGGGAATTTGCCGGAGACGACTAGCCGGTTTTATTTTACGGTGACGCGTGTACCGCGGCCGATCTTCTCAATTGAATCCGCGGGGGAGACGGGCGTCGCCCAGCGGAAAAGCCATTTAGCTTCTTCTGTTTTCATGTTGATGCAGCCGTGGCTCATGGGTGTTCCCCAGTTGGTATGCCAGTATGTGCCGTGCGTGGCTACGCCGGTGTTCATTTCAAAGAAACAGCACCAGGGAACGCCGGGAAGAATATAGGCTTCCAGATCGTATAGAAGTTCACCGCTGCCCATGTGTTTTGAGGCCATCTTGTTCTGAATATTGAATTCACCGGTGGGGGTATTGGTGGAGACTTTGCCGTCTTCATACACATGCGAATCTGGCAGGCCGGAGGATATCTTTGTATCAAGAACAACCTTGTCACCCTCGTAGGCCGTCAGCATTTGACGCGAAAGGGATATCTCGATGCGCTTCAATTCCGGGTTGACGTTTGGCGAGATGGGTGTCAATTCTTCGGGCGGGATGGGGCGCAGGTGTTCGGCCGGAATGTGGTAATCCATGTCGATCAGCTCATCGTTGACCCGGTACCAGGTGCTGCCGTCGGGACCTTTTTCGATGCCGGTGATCCAGTGGGTGGAACCATAATACAGGCGGTACAGTGTACGCCAGCCCGAAAATTTGTTATATATGGATGCTTCCGTGAACGGCACGCTGACTTCCGCCAACTGCCGCGGTTTGGGCACAACCGGGAGAACCGTGTTGAGGTTGAGTTGGACCGTCTGCAAATGGGCGCTGTGCACGTAACCGCGCCATACCCGGTACCATACCGGGTTGTAATCCGGACCGTCATCTGATACAACTGTCTCATAAATATTGATCAGTTCGTCACGATAGCGCTGGTATAAAATGCGGCTTTTATCTGACGGGCGGCTGTAAACGGAAACAGATTTGACGGCCACACGGGCGATCTCTCCACCATCCAGGTCTTCAACCGGACCGAAATAAGGGCGGAAGGCGAGGCTGCTCATACCAAGAGCGGACAGGGTGAGAAAATCTCGGCGGGAAAGTTTCGTTGTCATGGTTTATATTATACCAAATGTGTCCGATTAATAAAGCCGTTTTCTGGCACATGTATTGCAACAAAAACGGCAACCTGAAAATTGGGAGTTTGTTTGCATGATACTTGGCATTGATGTGAGCCGCTGGCAATCAAAAGTTGACTGGTCATTGTTGAAGTCCAATGGCGTGGATTTTGTGTTCATTAAAGCCACGCAGGGCAATTATATGACAGATCAAATGATGGTCAAACATGTGGAAGGCGCCACGAAAGCCGGTCTCATTATCGGACTGTATCACTGGTGTGATCCAACGGTTGACGCGGAATCACAGGCCTCTTATTTTTTGAACGCCATCTCAGGCTTGCCGTATAAAATGATCTCCGCCGACGTGGAACAGCAGTGGGCGGATTGGAAGGAATGGAGCAGCGGCAAGGTGACCAAGATCCTGTCGCCCACTGTTATCAGCCAGAACGCGAAAGGCGTGCTGGATACCTGGGCTAAACGGACCAAAGTTCCGCTGGTGGTTTACTCGAGGGCTTCCTTCATCAACACATACGCCAAACCGGCGCAATCGTGGCTGCCAAAATACAATTTGTGGATGGCGCATTACCCGTACAATTCCACATCGGTTCGTACTACCTGGCAGAACTTTATCTCATCATATAAACCATCCATTGCCGGTCCGGCCATGCCAACCGGTTCGACGAAATGGACGTTCTGGCAGTTCACCGGAGATAAGTTTATTTTGCCGGGATGCGAATCCATGCTGGACATTAATTATTTCAACGGCGATCTGAACGACCTGAAGAAATTGTGCGGCATTACCACAACCACACCGCCACCCCCGGCGCCCACGTTGACTGTCGAACAGCGGCTGGCCCGGTTGGAAGAACAGGCCCGCGCCCACGGCTGGACGATCGATTAACAGAGACACCCCGGATAAAAAGTAGAAAGTCAACCTCCCGGTTGGCTTTTTTTTATTAATCCTTCATAATCAAATCACCAATCCAAAAAGGAACCCCATGAATTTAAACGAAGGATTATTTGACGACATAAAGCCGGGACAGCTCATCGGGGGAGTGCTGTCAGGGATATTTTTTCTGGTTCTCACGGTTCAGGTGTTGTTTCCTGATCTGACGATCCCGTTCGTTGGGGTGCTAATTTACGCGCTGACCATGGTCGACTTCATTTGTCACGAAATGGGGCATTTTGTGTTCGGGTTGCTGGGTGAATTTATCGGTGTTCTCGGCGGAACAATGGGTCAACTATTCCTTCCGGTCATTTGCCTTTTGCTTACACTGCGCCGCCGGCAATGGGGATCCGTCTCAATATTTGTATTCTGGGTGGGGCAAAGCCTGATCCAGATCAGCGCGTACGTGCGTGACGCCCGTTCGCAAACCCTTAAATTATTCTCCCCCGGCTTATTGCTCGGGGGAGGTTCTCCCATTCATGACTGGCATTACCTGCTGGATAAAACGCATCTGCTCTGGGCTGACCATTTTCTGGGATGGTCCATTTTTATGCTGGGGGTCGCGTTGATGCTTTCCGCGGCCGGTCTCATGTTTGCCCGCGGCGTGGGATTTTTTAACCGGAAGGTTTACTGAACCCCTTTTTCGTTCATAAACTTGCCGTATTTTTTGTCTTCCACTGAGATGTGAGTCATCAACCAGTTTTTAAGGAACTCACTCAATTTGACTCCCATGGTCAGGCTTTTGGTCGACAGATCAGCCTGATACTGTTCGATCTGTTCGACAAAAACTTTGTGCATTTTTTGCTGGTTTAACAGACCTGGATACACACCTTTTTCCAGCATTTTTTCTTCCGCTTCAAAGTGGTAGTGCGTGTAATCCACCAGGCTCTTGAGAATTACCGGCGCTTCCTTGCTGCCCTGACCGGCTTTCATCGCGTCATGAAGCTGATTGATCAGCGCGATCAGCTTTTTGTGCTGGTCATCCATTGCTTTAACACCAACCGAATATGAATCATCCCATTCAATGTATGCCATATCTACCTTCCTATATTGGAATTTGATTACGACGTAATAAAGATAAGTATGGCAATATAAGGTTGAATTACAACCGGAAATACCTAAATTTTTAATAAAACTTTCACGAACCTTTTCAGACGATCCAATAATAATTTGCCCAACCGGCGAAATAGACGATCTGCAGGGTGAACAGGATTGCGCGGATGGGATCATACCAGCGGGATTGGTCAAGGCGGGCACCCAGATAGATGAAAACAGGCCAGGCCAGTAACAGGTAGCGCGACGCGGAGACCAGCAGTCCGCTTGCAATGGGCATGACGCTGAGCGCCAGGGCCAGCAGGCCGATGGATTTCTGCGGCCATTTGACCAGGATCACCAGGCTGATAGCGATGAACAGAATGGAAAAGGCCAGGTCGATCTTGAACACATCCAGCACCGGTGATGACACGTTCTCCCACAGGTTGAGCAGGATGTTCGAATTGGCGCGTCCCCAGGCCGTCATGGCTACAAAGGGGGCCAGCGGTTCGCCGGTGAGGCGGTAGAGGTAGTAGAAGTGGGCAGTTAGACCAATGGGTGAGAGTATCATCCAGCCAATTTCCGGGCGGATCGAGCGCGGTGACCAGCCTTTGCGCTCGAGGTAGAACACGAACAGAATGCCCCAGACCACCAGTCCCTGCGCGCGGGTGACCAGCAGCAGGCCGGCGGTGAAAGCTGCCCATCCCCAACGGTTCTGGAAAGCCAGGGTGAAGGCCAGCACCGAAAGGAAAAAGAACAGGCTTTCCGTATAAAAACTGGAGAAGATGAACCCGGTGGGAAAGACCATCAACAACCCGATGGCAGCAGCGGCCACACCGGAGGAGAAATGGAATTCGTGGACGATCAGGCGGTATAGCAGCACCGCGCCGGCCAGGAATAACAGGTTGGAGAGCAGCAGCCCGAAGGCCACATAGAAGCCATCCGGCAGGGTGACGCCCAGCCAGCCGAAGCTCTTTACCAGATAAGGGTAGAGCGGGTAGAAGGCGATGTTACTGTACTGGGCGCGCAGGTCAGCGGAGGGTGCATAGCCGCCTTTGATGATGGTGAAGTACTGCGCCGAATCCCAGCGGGTGAAGATATCCATCAGGAAAACCTTGCTCATGTAGAAACCCCGGTCAACATAACGCTGGTAGGTGGGGTTGGGCAGGTAATTCCCCACGGCGTAACACGCGGTGACAAGCCAGCACAGCCGGGTGACGATGAAGGGGACGAGGACGCGGTGCAGGAACCAGCCCTTTTCAGGGTCGATGGAATCCAACCAATGCGTGAAAGAATGGATGAGTCTCATGAGAGATATTGTACGCAAAACTCGTATATTGTAATAATGAAGTTTACGGTCTAATACTCTGCCAACCGGCGGCGGGCGTACTATAATTTTGTTATCAGGTTTATTAGAGGAGAGTAGCCGATGCGTTCATCCATGCTGACACCCGAACAAACCGAATTGCTGCACGAAGAAAAGGAAGTGTTAAAGAACGTCTTGTTGCGCATAGATAAGACGAACCTGCCGAAAGACGCGCTGGACCTTCTGCAGAAATCCATCACCCAGTTGGATGAATTGTTCCTGCTGGTGGTGGTAGGCGAGTTCAATGCCGGCAAGAGCGCGCTGGTCAACGCGCTGCTGGGCGAAAAAGTGCTAACCGAAGGGGTGACACCCACCACCTCGCGGGTGACGATGATCCGCTGGGGCGAGGAGGTGAAAGAGACCGTGGTGGATGAGGGCTACTCGGTAGTCACGCATCCGCTGGACCTGCTGAAAGAGGTGAATATCGTCGACTCGCCGGGTACCAACGCGATCATCCGGCAGCATGAGCGGTTGACCGAAGAATTTGTGCCGCGCAGCGACCTGGTGCTGTTTACCACGTCCGCTGACCGCCCTATGACGGAGAGCGAGCGGCAGTTCCTTACGCGCATCCTGGCGTGGGGCAAGAAGGTCATTTTTGTGCTCAACAAGACGGACATACTGGAGAACCCGGCCGCGCTGGACGAGGTGAAAAGCTTCATCACGCAGCATGCGGCGGGTGTGCTGGGCGATGTGCCGCAATTGTTCCCGGTTTCCGCCCGGCTGGCGCAGCGCGCCGCCCTTGAAGCCGACCCGGCCGAAAAGGAACGCCTGCTGGAAGCCAGCCATTTGCGGGAACTTGAGGCTTTCATCACCGCCACACTGGATGACAGCAGCCGGCTGGCGCTGAAGTTCGGCAATCCGCTGGGTGTGGCCGTCAACCTGGTGGAGCGGGCGCAGAAGAACATTCAGGCGCAGGCCGAAGACCTTAAGGTGGACAGCGACACCGCGAAGGCGCTGGATAACACCATTGCCGCCTACCGGCATGACCTGGAGGCGGAACTGCCCCCGCGGCTGGCGGAGGTGGAGAATATTCTGCACAAGCTGGAATTCCGCGGAATGGACTTCTTTGACCGCACCTTCCGGCTGACGAACATCCACCACCTGGTGCGCGGTGATGCCGTGCGCGCGGACTTTGAGAAAGAAGTGCTGGCAGACGTACCGGCTCAAATTGACGATCAGGTGCAGAAGTTGATCGAATGGCTGGTGGAGAAAGACCTGCGTGAATGGCAGCAGGTGATGACCTACCTGCAGCGCAGGCAGGCCGCGCATGTTGACCATATCGTGGGCGGCGGCATCGCGCCGCAGGCGGACCGCCGGCAGGAGATCATTTCCAAGGTGGGGGAGAGCGTGAAGACCGTGGTGAAGGGCTACGACCGGGTGCGCGAATCGAGTGCGCTGGCTTCCAACGTGGAAACCGCCGTGGCGCAGACCGCGCTGTTCGAGGCGGGCGCGGTGGGGCTGGGCGCTCTGGTTTCCACAGCGGTGCTTTCATCCGCGCTGGATATCACCGGGATGATCGCGGCCGGCACGCTGGCCATTGTGGGTTTATTCATCATTCCGCTGAAGCGCAGGCAGGCGCGTGACAACTTCAGGGAGAAGATCGTGGCGATGCGCGAGAATTTGAAAGAGGCGCTGACTACGTCATTGGACCACGAGACGAAGCACACCATTGGCCGCATGGAAGAGAGCATCGCGCCTTATATGCGGTTCATCAAAGCTGAGATGGAACGTATTGAAAAGGCGGAGGGTGAACTGGCTGGTTTGCAGAAGGATCTGGCTACGTTACGGGCGAAGATGGAGACCGTGGTGAAGTAAGTCACAAGGTGAGGGACCGTGAGATCGGAGGTTGGCGTAGGATGTGCTCAATTTTGAGCGCATCAGATTTTATTTCT
>CAYOKC010000008.1:35697-44465 GCA_964404415.1 uncultured Leptolinea sp.
GAGCATCGCGCCCTATATGCGGTTTATTAAGGCCGAGATGGAACGAATTGAGACGGCACAGGCTGAACTCGATGGACTGCAGAAGGATCTGGCAACATTACGGGCGAAGATGGAGACCATGGTGAAGTAAGTCACACGGTTCGGGAGGAATTAATTTATTAATATAGGATGTGCTCGATTTTGAGCGGATCTGAGCATAATTCTGTTAATGATTTATCTACAAACCCGGTATCAATT
The DNA here is from genome assembly GCA_964404415.1 of uncultured Leptolinea sp. Lineage (GTDB taxonomy): Bacteria > Chloroflexota > Anaerolineae > Anaerolineales > Anaerolineaceae > Leptolinea. Next base: position 35,935 of record CAYOKC010000008.1, read on the forward strand.
TAACCAAATCAATGACTTTTTCCGTTAAGTGATTTGTAGCTCTGTCATTTCTGAATTTTTTTACCAATTGTTGTGTAATCAATTTTTGCAATTTATAAACTCCCCCAAAGAATTCATTTTTTTAGAGTATACAATAATCGATAGAAGTTACTCAATTTAACATACCTCAAGGTATTCAGGTTCTACTTTATTGGCTGTTTGTTTTAGTTATTTCTCGCAATATTCATGTTTTCCAGGTGCTTTTGGTGATCAATTATCGCCAGTAATAAATACCCCATTTCTTCTCCAAATGGCGTGCCTTCCAGGTCGATATTTTCTTGGTAAATCCGAGTTACAGAGTAACCAATTTGAGAAATTTTCTCATATTTTTTAAAAATCAAGGGAATTTCCTCTTTTGCATATTTCAGAACATCAACCAGACCTTGCCTGTTTGGAAATTCGGGTCTTTCTATAACCAAAGAATTAGCCATGGGGATTAATTTCTCTAATCTCTTCAATATTTCATCCAAATTTCGTTCTTCTGCTTCCCAAGAATACTTATTGTCAGAGAAGGGTTCCATACAGGTTTCCTTATTTTCACTTCGTTGACAACATACTTAACCGTGGAACAAAAAATGAAAAGGGATATTCATTCCAAATTGGCAAGGTAAAGATCCAATTCCTCTTTTGACATTGGCTTTTGATATTTATCCACCTGAATAGTCAAATCAATATCAGAAAGGGAAGAATTGATTGGATAGCATTCTATATCAATATGATCAACTGGAAATTCGTTATCGCGGTAACCTTTCAGAAAAAAGTACAACCAAGATTCAAGTTCATTTTTTGATAATGCAAAATTGATTTGATTCGGATTTGTCCATTGATAATTCGAATTTACCCCTTTCTGCTTTTTTGTAACATTGATAGTAATAGGTGAGTGTTTATTATCTGAAAGGATCTCTATTTGTTGAATCAAACCTTCTCTCAGGAGACTCAGGTTTGTACACCATATTGGCACTGCTTTGTGGGAAATTTGAATTTGTAAAGCAGCGATTCGATTCTCGAAAATAAATTTGTAAACAGGAATGCACAGGTTTTCCATAGCATTTTCTTTCCTCAGGTTCTTTGAAAAAATCCACATCAATTATCCCCTAAAAAGCGGCTTTTTCTGATTTCTTTTTTGTATTTTCGGCCGAATGGATCGCTCACCCTTAAGAAAGGGGACAGGCAATCGAGCGCGCCCTACATTTTGTAAATCTTTCTAATTACTCCCGAAAATACCTGGCGTAATCCCCCACCAGAAGATGGACCGGTTCCTCGTCTTCTTCAACTGCCGGGAAGCGGCCCTGGGGCAATAAAAAGCGGTTGTCATGGTGGTCATCATTGACGGCCGAGACTTCACCGATCAACACGCGTCCGCCCAACCCCCAGAAACGGTGATACAGCCGCGGGGTAAGGGTGATGCTCTCGCCGGGTTCCAGTTCAACCACGGTGCCGGGTTTGAATTCGCGGCGCAGGCCGTCAATGGAAACGGTGACAGGAGTCACTTTATCAAGGGCTTCATCGTCTGTTGACATAAATAGTTCAATCGCCAGCTTTGCGCCGAAACGGTTGATAATGTCTTCGGTCTTGCTCCAGTGGAAATGCATGGGGGTTTCCTGGTTCTCTTCCGCCACCATGATCTTTTCCGCGTAGGGTTTTGAATCCGGTTGGTCGGGGTGCCCGTTGCGCAGGGTGAAAAGCAGCAGCCCGGTCTTCAAGAATTCCCCATGCCCGAAATCGGTGATGTCCCATCCCAGGTCATTTTGCGGGATCTCCGCCGCCTCCGGTCCCTTTTTGCGCCAATCGTCAGGGGTCCAGTAGGCGAACGGCGGCAGCCTGAACCCGCTGCCGCGGATGAATTCGTCAGCGGAACGCATGATCTCATTGATCTCAGACCGTTTCACAGGATTACCTCTATTGTTGCTGGAATATTGACCGGGTGATCTTTTTACACCGATTAATCTACGATAGTTTAATTTTATCCAATTTATGGATCCTTATGTTTCCCTGATCAACTCTCCGGCTGTCATATTGTTTTATAATGAGCCCTCATACTGGTATTTTTTAAGGGAGTTGACGTGACCGGTTCATTGACCATTTTTCTTATTTCTGTCCTCATCGGCGGGCTGGGCAGCATGCTGGGCATCGGGGGCGGTGTATTCCTCATCCCAATGCTGACCGGCATCATCGGGCTGCCGATCAAAACCGCCATCGGCGCCAGCATCATCAGCGTGATCGCCACGTCAACCGCGGCGGGATCTGTCTACATTGGCAAGGGGATCACTCACAGCCGGCTGGCGATGGTATTGGAAATTGCCACCACTCTGGGCGCTCTGGCCGGAGGGATCACAGCTGTGCTCATCGATCCACGTTGGCTGGCAGGGATCTTCGCGGCGGTGTTGCTCTATGTGGCATACAGCATGGGGATCGGTTTCAAAAAGCAAGCGGACGGTGGGGATAAAGGTCCCGGCACACTGGTCACACAGTATACCGATCCGCTCACAAAGCAGACCGTGATATACGGGGTGCGCAACCTGAAAACCGGTATGCTGGCCAGCTTTGTGGCCGGAAATATCTCCGGCCTGCTGGGCATTGGCGGCGGGGTGATCAAGGTACCGGTGATGAATTTAATCATGGAAATTCCGTTGAGGGCGGCAATCGCCACCAGCAATTTTATGATCGGCATCACCGCGGCGACCAGCGCGATCATCTATTATCAGCACGGGTATATCGACCCGACCGTGGCGGTGCCGACTGCGTTGGGTATCCTGCTTGGCGCGCAGATCGGCTCACGGCTGGGCGGGCGGATCACCAGTACAAATTTGAAGAGAATTTTCAGCCTGGTATTGATCTTCTTCTCGATCGTCATGCTGGTAAAAGCGTTTAGCGGTAATTAATGGGAACGGGCAAAATGGAACCAATTGAAGATCCAAAAAAATCAACGACCGGGCAGGAATCCCTTATCACAGAGGAACAGGAATCATTCAACCGGGTGGTGCACTATTTATTGATCATCGGCCTGGTAGTAAGTGTTGTGTGTATCCTTTCAGGTTTGGTTATCGCGCTGGCGAACCAGCAACCGGTGCCGCACAGTATGGTGCCGTTGGGCGAAATAGTCTCAAGGCTGGTTAATTTCGAAGCGGCCGGTTTTATCACACTGGGTTTGCTTGTGTTGATCGCCACGCCGGTCATGCGGGTGATCCTTTCCGCGGTAACGTTTATTGTTGAAAAAGACTGGCGTTTTACGGGGATCACTCTGATCGTGCTGGCCACGGTGTTGGTCAGCATAATACTTGGTAAAGAATAAACCACCAGGTCCATTTCACAATTTAATTGCATACAAACCCGATACCAGCCCGGTAAGACAGCTCAGTCAGAGGGTTGGTGTTTATTTAATATCGCGGGTTTTTGTGAATTTCGTAACGTTTGGGGTTTTTCCGCATCCTAATTTCAGGAAATAGAACCCGGAATAATATCCTGTCAATACCGGTAGTTAAAAATTCTGATGGAGACAACTGTCTCTCGTTTATAAAATGCCGCCTGTACAGGACTATTTTTCACCTCATCATAAAAATTGAAGGAGATCCACCATGCTTCAAACCAACATTGAAGAAGTATTAACCGCTAAGGAATTGCAGGATTTGATCACCACGAATGAAAAAGTTGCTGTTTGCTGCGGGCGGATGGGCCCAATGTGCATCCCCGTATATGACACTTTCGAGATTCTGCAGGACAAATACACTGATGTCAATTTCCGGAGCATGGCATTTGACTCACCTGAATCAAATATTATCCGCAACCTTCCTGAATGCCGCGGTTTCAATGGATTGCCTTTTACGGTGTATTACCGCAACGGTAAGGTGGTCAAAGCAACGACCAGCATCCAGACGTCAAAACAGATCAAAGATATCATCAACGAGCACCTTTCATAATTCATGAAAGCATCAGGCGGGCCCTTTCGGCCCGCCTTTACAAAGGACCGACATGACACAGAAAAAACACACCTTTGACCTGATCATCATTGGCGCGGGGCCTGCAGGCTTGACTGCCGCCATCTACACTTCACGTGGCTCCCTATCAACACTGGTGGTGGACCAATCGTCCGCCGGTGGGCAGGTCAAAACCACACACCAGGTGGCAAATTTTCCGGGCTATGTAGAGCCGGTACCGGGGTACGAACTGGCCCGCAACATGAAGAAGCAGGCAGAGAAATACGGAACCAGATTCCAACTGGCGTCAGAGATCACCGCGCTTGACCTTTCGGGTGATATGAAATGGCTTGAGATCGACGGAGACATCTACGAAGCAGAAAAAGTGATCATCGCCACCGGCGCGTCTCCTCGATTATTGAATATACCCGGCGAGGTGGAATATAAAGGCAGCGGTGTCTCCTATTGCGCCACCTGTGATGGCGAGTTTTACAAAGAAAAAGATGTCATCGTAATTGGCGGCGGAAACAGTGCCATGGAAGAATCGTTGATGCTGCTTCAATACGTCAGATCGATCACAGTCATCCACCAGTTTGACGAACTTCAGGCGGAGAAAGTCACCGCGGAGAAGATCAAGCAGAATCCCAAAGTGAAGATCCTGTGGTCACATGAACCCCGAAAGTTTGAGAAACAGGGTGAGCGGATGGTGGTGACGGTGGAAAACCTGAAGACTGGAAAACCGGAGACTTTGGAGCGGGACGGTGTCTTTGTGTTTGTAGGAATGACGCCGAACACGGGGCTATTCACGTCGACAACGTTGGCGTTTTCAGAAAACGGGTACATCACCACGAATGACCGCATGGAAACCAACCTGAAAGGTGTTTACGCCGCGGGGGATGTGCGCAATAAAAAGTTCCGGCAGATCACAACGGCAGTGGGTGACGGCACAGTCGCTGCGATGGAAGCCATTTACGCAAAATAGAATTGTGTATTAACCTATTCCAGTTTGTCGAATTGGTCGGTCTGCTTTTTTTCACGATTTCTTCAGGATTAAGGCACACCCTTCGAACTCCATGGACGGGTTTATTCGTAAAACATTACGGTTGATTTCAGAGCGTATCGGTTTATCCGGGAAGGTTTCCGCGATGGACCAGTCACCCTCCGGGAGAGGGATGTCAATTTGTGCCGGGAGCGGGGCAGCGAAAGAATGAACGACAACCAGCGTTGAACCGCCATCATCTGCCACGCGGACAACAGCCTGTGCCCCCTGTGGATGCCGCCAGGATTGGCCAATCTGCTGATACAGCCGGCTTTTTCCATTCTTAATCACCGGCGCGGTTTTCCCATAGAATTCAATCGCCTTTTTAACAATAGTCCACTGGATTTCGGATAATTGATCAATTTCTCCCGAGAGGCATAACCTGCCCAGAAAACCTGCGGCCAACGAGTAGACGAGCCGCTGTGTTGTGTCAGCAGAATGCAGAACCGCCCATATCTGTGATTGCTTTGGCAGAATAAGCCGGTGCAGGTTGGCGGCGATGATCGGGATTTCCGGTGATTCGTGGGCGTCAGAAAATGACGCCATACTGGCCAGGCTCATCATGGACGGCTCCAGGCGGTGACCGCCGGAGGCGCATACTTCAATCACAAGGTGGGGGAGTTCCTGCCGCATCTTGCGGAAGAATTCTTGTACCCCAACAATATGCTGGCGAAGCCCTTCACCCGCTGATTCGCACCCGTCAACTCCAAAGCCGATGGCTTCGTTATAGTCAACCTTTATGTAGCCAATACCGGCATCCCGAAGCAGTGAAATCACCCTTTTTGACAAATACTCATGAACCCAGGGATCGCGGAAGTCCCAGAAACGCCGCTGCCCGGCTGTCACCGGAATGCCATTGAGCTTCAGCAGGTGACCGGCTTCGGATTCATATAACGGAGATTGATTGCCTACCACTTCGAACTCAAACCAGATGCCGGGAATCAATCCCTGCTCACGGATCGCGGCGGCCGTAACGGCCAATCCTTCCGGGAACAGGGTTTTGTTGGGCTCCCATTCGCCCTGGGTGAATTCCCAGTTGCCTTCTTCACTGCGATACCACCCGGCATCGATCACCAGGTATTTAACACCGGAATCTTTCAATCGGGCGGAGATCTGCTTGAGACGGTTATGATCCGGGTTGCCCCATGAGGTGCACCATTCATTGGCGATGACAGGCAGCGTTTCTTCTGTGGATGGGGCATCGCTCACCCCCTGGTTTTGCACAGCCGTCAGGCGGTAACAGAGCTCATCAAGATCTCCCGCGACAGTGGAAACAAATGCCACCGGGCTGGTGAATGATTCTCCGGCGGCAATGGTTTTCGTCCAGTGTCCAAACTCCTGATCGGCCAACCCGCCTGAGATGCATAACTGGTCGTCACGCCGGTAGGCTTCCATCTGCCATGAACCAGCCCAGGCCAGGTGCGCGCCCCAGAAAACACCGGCATCCCGGTCTTCCACCCCGATAAACGGGAAGTAACCCCGCACCGGCATAGACCCTACCTGCCCAAATCGTTCCGAACGGGTTCCATGCCCGGACCAGGAGCGTTCCAGATTAAGGTCTTCGATCGATTGGCAAACATGACGTCCTTCCGCGCTCCATGAACTGCGGAACCGGTGAAGGAACAGCCGGTTGGGGGCGTCATCGAGGGCAAACGGAGTCAAACCGGAAAGCGAAAAACTTGAAAGTAGTTCCAGGTTGAGTGCCTCTCCGCCTTCATTCCGGAAGATGGAATAAACCGATAATGCCCGGTCCCCCTCCATAAATGTGACATGATGTTCACAGGCATATCCTCCGGGTGACCGCAGGGTGGTCACTATGTCTGTTTTTCCATCTTCATTGAAAACCTCTTGCCCGGAGTATGTCATTTCAAGGGTAGAAAGGCTGTTTCGCATACTTACTCCCTGACTGAATCCATAAACCGGGGCTGCAGGGAGTTTGACCTGAACCAATTGCTCGGGTTTCCAGGCACGGATGGCGGGCATAAAATCCGGAAGCAAGCGGGTTTCAGTGTTTTCCAGCCATTCACGGTGTTCCACCCGTTTATTTTTCAGGGATAAAGGAATTATTTGAAACCCGACATTCCGGGTTTCTTTGTCAAGAATATATTGCACCAGCATATCGCCGGTAGCAAATTGTGAAAGAATGTTGGTCTGGCTGGATGACATCAGTAAAATTCCTCTGGATTTCCCCGTCTACTTTCGTAAGTCGCGGAAAAATGTTTTCACGGTTTACCGTTTTTCTTATTTCAAATTAAGGATCGCCTCAATATCAGGTTATCCTTTTTTCTCCAACCGTTCCCGGCGGCGTTATGAACCCGACTACGTTTGCGACCGGGCTTTGCCGGTGCTGCCGCGAACAGTTAAGTGGAACGGGAACAATATTTGTTGATCTCCGTTTGACACGCCCTCCAGATGCTCAATGAGCAATGAGGCGGCTTTATAGCTGGCTGTTTCTGCCTGGCAGTCGATCGTCGTCAGCGGCGGGGTAGTCAATTCTGCCATTTGCTCAATGGCGGAGGCCACAACGGATATATCTTCAGGAATACGTAAACCCCGATCCTGAATGGCTTTGATGATCCCGTTTATTGCCGTATCCTGACTGGTCAGGATAGCCGTCACATTGGGGTGGTTGGTCAACATGGAAGACACCCGGGATTCAACGCTTTCTTTAATAATCTGAACCTTCTCACAAATCACCGGCAAACCATAATGATTGCAGGCGTCGATGTAGCCTTTGGTCGACCAATATGTATGACCGTACGCGTTTTGCGCGACACTACCGGTAAAAATGTACGGTTCCGCGGAAATAAACCCAATTTCCCGGTGCCCTAATTCATACAGGTGGTCAACGGCTTTCCGTATACCGCCTTCCACGTCAAAATCTATGAAACCCAGACCTGAGTTGTCCTGGCAATGGCCAAACATCACGAACGGGAAGTTCGCCTTCCGCAAGAGTTCCACCCGCCAGTCGTGCAGCAATATTTCCATAAGGATCATGCCATCCGTTTGCCCACTGCGGAAGAAGGAGAGCAGGCTGTTTTCATCCAACGGGCTGACCACTATGTTCAGGGAGTAATTTAACTTTTCACAGGCTGCCGCGGCACCAATGACGAAGGAATTCATGGTGTGGATCCTCGTCGGATTCTGCGGATAGTGCAGGGTGATAAACCGGCTTTTCCCGGAAGCCAGTTGCTGCCAGGAAGCCTGCGGCGTGAATTGCATATCACGGATCACAGACAAAACGCGTTCTCTGGTTTCTTCCGATACATCGGGTTTATTATTCAATATCCGTGAAACGGTAGATACCGAAACGCCGCTGGCTTTCGCGATATCAATAATTGTTGTTTTGGGAATTCTTTTCTGGTTTTTCATTTTCAATGCTTTCCGGCAATGAATGTGTATGTACTGTATCCTTTACAGCGCAATAATCCTGCCAAACTTCAACAAAAATGAACAGATTTACTGGCGGATTTTTGCTTATCTATTATTTGTTTCGTTTTAATTTCCGTTTTTTTGACCCTATTGCTGCGGTAGCCGGA
>CAYOKC010000009.1:0-33033 GCA_964404415.1 uncultured Leptolinea sp.
TCTTCGGCCAGTTTTTCCAGGTCTAGGCGCTTGAGGATATCGTAGAAAGCTTCGGCGCCCATATCGGCTTTGAAAACCTGACCCCAACGCTGCTTCAGTTCACGGTAGCGCTGTTCGCTCAGGAAGGTGAAGGGGCGCAGCTCCTGCAGTTCATCACGCAGGTGGGAGGTCTGATCGGCTGATTCAGTCGACTGGTCTTCCAGTGTGTTGCGCAGGTTTTCCATATTGAGGTCGGCTTCCGCTTTGACCTCATCCAGTTTCAATTTCAAAGACGCGATTTCGCGCTGCAGTTGTTCGTGGAATTCAGAGTCGATCTCTTCCAGTCGTTCTTTGACAGCCTTCTGAACGGCAGCGATGCTGTTCGCGGTGATGACATCACCCTTATCAGCGATCTTCACATTGGTGGCGGTGAAAACGATCTGTCCTTTAGCCGGGTTGCCAAGGTTTTCCTGCAGATCCTGTTCCAACCGCTGCCCTTCCTGGATAATGGGTTCCAGACGTGAGGCGATCTGCTCATCGGCGCGTGTCTCGAGGTCGGATTTCTGCTGGTTGATCTCAGCCAGCTTGCGGTCACGGGCCTGTTTGACCTCGATGATCTTGGCGTTGATCTGCTGGGCCTGTTCGCGTTCAGATACGTTGATCTCGTCTTCCAGCCGTTTGAGGGCTTTCTGGCGGGCTTCCTCGTCAACATAAGTGACGATGTATTGCGCGAAATACAGCACACGGTCAAGGTTACGGCGGGAGATATCCAGCAGCAAACCGAGGTAAGACGGAATTCTGCGGGTATACCAGATGTGAGCCACCGGTGTAGCCAGTTCAATATGGCCCATTCGTTCCCGGCGGACCGAGGAGCGGGTTACTTCAACACCGCATTTATCGCAAACGATGCCTTTGTATCGGGGGTTTTTGTATTTACCGCAATAGCATTGCCAGTCACGTGTGGGGCCAAAAATAGCCTCACAAAACAAACCGTCTTTCTCCGGGCGGAGCCGCCGGTAATTGATCGTCTCCGGTTTTAAAACTTCACCGTATGACCAACTTCGAATGGTCTCTGGGGAAGCCAGGCTGATTCGTAGCGCCGTTAATCCCTTGGTTTCCACTAAACTACCTCCTCGCGAATCTGGGTTCTGGCCAAAAAGTAAAGGTGTTGAGAATTTTTGTACTCACACCTGGTAGCAAGCATGGTGCAATTCTGGATAATGCAATCAATTATTATAACAAAGAACCGCGTAATTGCAAGATAATTGCCAGTTTAGATGGGAATTTCAATGGTGAATTTACTACCTTTTCCCAGTTGACTTTCCACGCGAACCTCGCCCCCGTGCAATTCCACAATGGATTTTACAATGATCAATCCCAATTTTGATGCCCGTTGACCGGCTTCGCGCACGTTACCTCTGCCCGCCCGGTTGAACAATCCGGGCAGGTCGATCGGGGATATCCCGATGCCAGTATCCTGGATGGCAATGACGCATTTCGAATTCTCTTTTTCCACCCAGATATTAACTTTGCCGTCAATTCCGGTGAATTTGATGGCGTTTTCCACAATATTGAAGATCGCCTGATGCAACAATTCACTATCTGCATCGATCAGTAATGGTTCATCCAACCGGGTCAGGTTGGTAATGGCAATTTTCTTCTGGGCTGCCTGCGGAGCGAATTCTTCCACTACTTTCGTTACCAGTGTTCTCGCGTCCACCGGCTCCAGGTGCAGGCGGGTCGCGGTTTCTACCCGGCTCAGATCGAGGATACTGTTCACCATCCGCCCCATGGTTTCAAGCCCGGCGATGATCTTTTGAAGATATAACCGCTGTTGGTCATTGGTTTCGCCCAACATCTGGATCATATTGGCATATCCAGTGATCATGGTCAACGGCTGGCGCAGATCGTGACTGACGGTCTCAACAAATTCACCTTTGCGCGAAAGTTCCTCCGCGTAGGATTTCACGTCCCGCAGTACGCACATTGAACCGGTGAACTTGCCATCGGTAACAAACGGGCTGAACCGCGCTGAATACACGCGTCCGTCGATGAATTGTATTTCCCTGACTATGCCTTCGTTTGAAATATCACCATTAATGCCGGTAATGGATTTTTGCATGGATGGCAGTGACGCGATCCTTTTGCCGTCTTCATCCCGCAGGATCAATCCATCCACGTTTAGGGCGGCTTCATTGGCGTAGATGACTTCTCCGGTCTGGTCAAGCAGCAGCAGGGGATCCTGAATAGCGCCCACCAGTGCCTCAAATTGTTTGCGGCCCTGTTCGGTCTCAGAAAGCCGCCGTTCACCCGCCGCGGCAACCGCAATCTCGGATGCCAGTGTTTTCAATAGGGAAATCTCTTCATCCGGGAAGACCTGCGGTTTTTCGTATCCGATCCATAGTACACCAAGGAAATCGTCTTTTTCCAGATAGATAGGAAGTCCAACAATCGAGGCGGGTATGGTCACCGCGCTATTGAAGTCAATGCGCCGGCTGCGGGCGGTATTGCGGATGACAAAAATGCCTTCCCGTTTACATATTTCCAAAACCTGCGTATCCAAAACCGCGTACGCGTCACTGCGGTCGCCAAAACCAAACCGGCGCAGCGGCGCCTGTATAACACTTTCCATGTCCGGTGGAACCAGTATCACCCGGGCGCAGGTGGCGTCGCCACGCAGGGCGGCACGAAGGATCGGCTCCACAGCCGTTCCAAATTCTTCTCTGACAGCCACGCCCCTGCCGATGGATATCAGCCGGTGGGCTTCATCCATCTGTGATTTGACGTTTACGCGCACCTGCTCCAGCGCCAGGGAAATATCTGTCATCTCAGATACATCGCTTAACCCGGCTATGGGAGAATAATTTCCCCGTGATATCTGCCTGGCTGCCTGCAATAACCTCTGTTCATCGTGGAAGAGATTGATCCAATACATATCCAGCAAGATCAATAAAACCGCGAAACCGATGACAAGGAACAGAATCTGTTTGAGAAAATCGACCAGGATCAAATTAGCGCCCGCCGAGGAGGGTATCTTTACATAAACAGTCCAATCCTGTGATGACGGCCAGTAGGCATATGAAGCGGTAGACTTCCAACCCTGCTGATCGGAAAACTCTCCCGGGAAGACCTGTGACCGAAGATCGGGCGCGGGAACATCATCGAGCATGGGATTACGGTCTTCCGTAGGCACCAGCCAGATCAACGCGCCTTCATCCTCCATCCGGGTGACTTCACCCCAGAAGGGAGAATCCGGCTGGCGCGGGAAGATGCCCTGCTGAAGGATGACCACTCCCAGAGTATTTCCGTCCCCATCCAAAATGGGTTGAACCATGTTCAACGTCAATGAAACAGGATCATCACGCAAATGCTGGCTGACGAGCGCCGCCCCCTTGCCATCCAACGCTGATTTTACCGCCAACAGCAGTTCCGCCGAAAAAGTATCCGTGATACCCGCTTGCGGGAATTGATGAATGATCATCGATTTCGCGTTAACAACTGTTATGTTGACGCGTTCTGCCGGAAAGTTTTTTTGCATATCGGTATAGAAATCCAGCGTGGACCGGTCAAGCAAAGCCGGAGTCGCGATAGCTTTCGTTTTATCAACGATGACCTTTGCCTGGTCGGGGAAGTACTGTGCCGCCAATCCTGCATGGCTGCCGATGCTGCCTTTCAAAACATCCCGCACCTGGCGGGTTTGAATATCCCACGAGATCTGAGCCAGAATAAAGACAAACAGGAAGGTGACCGGTAAGGTCACCCGCCAGAACTTGCTTTCCGCGAAACCCTCGTCCGGCGATGGCAGCAAATTGACAGCCTTTCGCCATGGCCCGATCTTACGTTTAAACAGAATCTCCCCCACAACACCCGCGATCAATACAGGCAGTCCAACAAAAAGCAGATCGGTTTTCCAGTTTTGCAGGCCGGCATTGACCATTGAAGCGAGTGGTTCACCCGCGCTGGCAAACGCGGCCACGGAACACAATAAATACGCGATCAACGCGGTTATGGCTGAACCGCCCAGTGGATGCCTGATGTAGTTATACAATTCTCCGCGATACCGTTGACGCAGGCATGCACCGGCAATAGTCCCGCTGACCGCCATCACCAGCGGAGTAAAGATCGAATTTGTTGACAACACACCCTGGATCAATCCGCTCAGAAATCCAGCCAGACCGCCAAGTACAGGCCCAAAGAAGGCGCTGATCAGAAACCACGGGATAGCCGAAAGCACCATCCCGGGGTATTGTCCCCGGAATAGTTCAACTCCGTTTACATTGTTTTCGCCGATTCCCAGAAAAAGGTTGGCAGGAATGATCGCAAAAAACAGGAAAATTAGAAGCTGCCACCGTTTTTGAATGAAAGCCGCCGGTATATCCCACCAGCGGACCAGAGCGGCAACGAACACCAGGCAATACAAACCAAATCCCACCCAACCGGCAATGGAATCTGGCATATTAATTTTCGTGGGTGTTTCGAGCAGTGAAAGGATCACGGTTGCCGCTAATTAATAGAATGATTAAATTATAGCATCCCCCGCTGTGGATACCGGTCAGATGTCTAAGTGAACTTTGGCTTTCCTGTTGAAATTCCGCCAGGCGTGTTTCAAAAGTAGATGCCCGCCCACTTTTGGACTGTCTTCCGCTTTATCGGTCCACCGCCGGTAAAACCCGTCAGCCTCTCGCCGGCACTGTTGGTCAAACCAGGTCAGTTGGCGGTCATCCGTGCCTCCAGGAATGCGGGCAAACCGCTCCTGCAATTGGTCACGAAGTCCGTGGAATTGATTGACGAAATCTTGCGAACAGAAGATAGCGTTGCGGTTGAAAACCTCACGCTCCCGCCAGTCATCTTCTGAAGAAATGACGGTATCGCCGGTGAAGTCACCGAAATGTACAGGCCGGAACAGGCTGAGGCACGGCAGGGATGTTCCCGTGATCCAGATATCCAGCCGTCCGTATGACAGGTCCACCACCAGCGAGCCGGTGGTCTGATTGATCCGCACAGGGCCAAACCCGGCATGCATGCAAACGGTGTTGTCCGTCCATGAGTCATCGGGCCATTTCGTTGAATCACTATGGGAGCGCAGTATTTTGAAAATCCCGGTCACAGGAGATTCCGGGCTCAGTTGCTGCATCCCATCCAGTGTACAGGAGCGCCTGCGGGCAGCCTGAGAAAATTTGGTGATCAGCGGATCACTTTTTTCGGCTGCCAGATCTTTCACGTAAGAAAAACCGGAGCTTGCGTTGTTCCAATCATGGTGAAGTGTCAATCCGTTTGAAATAGCCGCCGGTCCGTCAAATCGTTTGATTGCCCAATCACGCCCTATGGTTTCAAGGATCCAGGTTTCTTCGCGGTCGGCGATCAGAAAACTGTTGTTATAAAAGAACGGGTGACTGAACCCGCAGTTCCCGCCCTGCCCGTATGTTTCAAGCAGCCCTGTTATAAACTCCACGGCCTCCGCGGCTGTGGTCGAACGTTCCAGCGCCAGGCGCAGCAGGTCCATCCCGGTAAGCGCCGGTTTCTTTGGCGCCCCCCCTTTTGTGAATAGTGCTTCATTCCCGATGACCAGGCCATACCGGTTGACGCCCATCTCCGCGCCCCACATCCAGACCGGCTTGCATAGAATAACATCGTGGGTTTTCTCAACCTGCGGAATGTCAATATACGTGCACCGGAGCCTGTCCCCGTTGGAAAAGGTCCGGCCTTTTTGAAAAATCACTTCATGGGCTTCGTTCGGCTCCCGGTCAGAATTCTTGCCAAACCGGATGATCGATCCGGATGATGTTTCCCTGCGGTAGACAAACGTGTCGCACATGGTTTTTACCTTTCGATTAAGCCGCGTTCCTTCATCAAAGAAAGAATAGCCTCAACCACACCATCAATGGCTACATGATCCGTATCAAGGATAACGGCATCAACCGCCGGCTTTAATGGCGCGATCACCCGGTTGCGGTCGATTTCGTCCCGCTGGCGGGTTGAAGCCAGTATCTGGTCATAATCAGCCGCCTGTCCGCGGTTGACCAATTCGGTATACCGCCTTCGCGCACGTTCTTCCGCGGAAGCCTCTAAAAAGACTTTCAGGTCTGCATCAGGGAACACGACGGTACCGATATCACGCCCCACCATCACCACATCACCACGTGCGCCGATGCGCCGCTGTTGTTCTGTCATCGCGTCGCGGACACCTTTGTAAGTGGAAACCACCGACACATTGGCTTCCACTTCACGGCTGCGCACATCCCAGGTGACGTCATTTCCGTCCAGTAATACATCGGCCAGCCGGCCGTCTTCTTTACCAGGAGGGGCAACATCAATTTTAACTTTACCGGCCAATTCTGAAACCGGAGCTTCGGCATTGGGGTCAACGGTTGAACGCAGAACCGCCAGAGTCACTGCCCGGTACATAATACCGGTATCAAAAAAGAGATAACCCAACTGGCGGGCCAGCTTTTCACCCACGGTTGTTTTCCCCGAGGCGGCAGGTCCGTCAATAGCAATGGTGATTTTGGAAGACAAAAGAATACCTCATTCAACAGGAGTAATAGCCGCCGGAGCTGTTTTCTCTGCTCCGGGGAAAAGATCCGTCCGGGCCCACAGAATAACGATCTGCTGGCTTGACGGAGCTTCACGCAGCGCGAACCACTTGATCCATTCCTCGGGCAAGATCAGATCCCAACTGGTCTGGTGTGAAAGGGCAAAATCCTGCCCGCGGTACGCTTTGGATAACGAAGGCACTTCTTCGTTCGCGGTAATAACGATCGCCGGGTTGGATAAGCTGGGTAAGGACCGCGCATCGTTGACGCTGGTGAAATCGCGGAGGGCCCATTTTAACGCGGCTGACGGGTAATTTAATATCACAATATTGATCCCTGTCCGGCTCGCCACATTCCATTCGCTGATGTCGCCGGCGGTTCTTTGCAGCAGGTCCAATTCGGATGTGATGCCGTTGTAGTTCCACATTTCGGCTTCGGGATTCTTAGCCAACCCCGCGGAGCGCCATGCCGCGGATAATGACATAACACTCAATAACACCGCCAGCCCCATCCACAAACCGGTCCGGCCTTGTTTTGACGGCCAACCCATATGGATCAGGATGGTGGCGATGACCAGCAACAACAACCCGCCGGCGGCCGCCGCCATACGCAAGGCTTCCTCCTGCCCTTCGATAGGGAAGGTAACGGCCAGAATGTTCATCCAACTGAAGGGGATAAGCAGAATGGTCAACGTCATCTGCCCGAAAGCTGGCATATCGGGTTTCTCCGTTGATCCAATGATGCGGACGATGCATCCGGCTGATAGCGTTAGAAGCGGGATACAGGTAAACACCAGAGAGGCGAAGGAACGTGAGGGATAGATCAAACTCAGGATTAAAGAAATGACAAACCAGATTAACAGGAAACGTCCGTTCCAGTCACCCCGCCGGAGGGCAATAAAACCTTCCACCAGACCGGCGATCAACACAAATGGTTGATACAAAATGAAAGAGAATAGCATCAATCCGGCTGACGTAGAGCCCGGCTGCGCCCATCCCTGCAGGTACGCGAAGATGTTGGTAAACGGAGAAGATACCCCGATCAGGCGTGTGAGGAACGCGCTGCCAAACAGGCCTATGGTAATGATCAATGAGACAGCCGCGGTAATCCATTCACTTTTTGAGATACGTGAAAACTGCCAGGGCACTTCGTCTCCCGAAGTCTGTGCGTCTCTTCGTGTAACCAGCCAGAGTGCCAATCCCACCGCCAGAAGTGACGGCCAGATCTCAGGGGAAGCCATAAGGGCAATACCGGCCGCGATCCCCGCACCGATATATCTCCGGTTGATCAAAAATCCCGCGGCGAAAAGAGCCCCCCACAATGAGACAACGGCACCGTTTACCTGCCGTGAATACGCCGTTATTGCCGGGTCGAACATGATCAGAATAGTCATCGCGATGGCTGTCTTGTTCCCGAGCATCCGGGTGAAGAACAGGGGCGCGAAGATGACCGCTGTTCCAAAGAGTGCAGTCAGCAGGCGGGCGGCTATTTCGTTTTTGCCAAATACAAAAAGTATGGGCGCGATCAGTGAGATCATCCCCGAAGTACCGGGCGCGGCATTGACAGTCACACCAGCCGCGTTCATGGCTATCGAGGCTTCAAACTCACTCAGCATCGGAACATTCAACTGGAAGAGCCTCAAAATCACAGCCAACAGAAGCAGCAGACCGTATCCGATCGCGTATTTTTTGGACGAAAATAGAGTTGTCATCAGGGTACCATCGTTTGAGTTTCTGGAATCAGTAGTTGATCAGGGACTTCATATATTACTACGGTATTATTTTGGAACGCCACCGGCAGATTGGCCAGGAATTTCTGGTCGTTTACACGGTAGGTGTTTGTTTCAAGTGATCCTATATAGATATACCGTATCTTGTATTTCCGGATTATATCCAGGGCTTCTATCCAGTTGTTGGTCTGGTATAGCTGCCGCATATCCAACTCGCGGCTGCCCATTTCCTCTGCCCCGCCGCGCCATTGTGATTCATGACCCGGCCAACCGATCACATTTGACTGCCCGCTGAAGGTTGCCACCCGGGCATAACCGGTATAACTTCCGCCTACGGCTTCCGCCACGGTTCCATTTGGAGCCTGATGGATATACTCGATGGCATCTGTCTCATCCGGGTAAGCCCGGGTGTAATACGCGTTACCATCAAGGGTCAATTGGTTTGCCTTGATTCCGGTAAACCGGTCAATAAATCCAAAAACCGGGTAAAGAAAACCAGCCGCCATGGAAAGGGTGATCAGGATTCCGGCTAAAGCTTTGCCAGGTGAATTCTTCCGCGAAAAAATCACATACATGAACACAGCCGCGGCGATGGACCATAATATCCATGCCTGGTAATAGAACTTGAAGATTGTATTCATGCGGGTCCCAAACTGGTCCCGCAAATAGAAAAATTCAGGGAAAACAACCAGCCCGGCGGCGACGGCTGTCAGCGCCAGGACAAATGGAAGGGAGTTTTGGGATTGCTCTGAAAGTGCCGGATTGGAGGTCTCATTATCATTCGCCGCTGCTTTGTGCCGGCGCAGAACGATCGCGCCACCCCAGACCAGCGCCAGAAGGATCAACAGGGTCAGCCATCCACCCGGTGACAGCAGCCGAAGTCCGGTTGTACTGATCAACAGGTCAAACCGGTTTGAACTACCCTGAAGGCTATAGAACTGGCTGACGAGTCCCGACATTTCCACCGCGGATTGCGGGCGGATCAGCGCGGCCAGGTCAGGCACCACTGTGATGAGCAGTCCAAGTGCCAGCATGGAAGCCCACAGGCCACCCACCAACACCGACGCCCTTCCCAACCCTGTCCAGAATGGTGATTCTTCAGACCGGTCTTGAAAAGACGCCAGCAGACCGGCCAATACAGGCAGCCACAAAACGCCAAACATCATCCACAGATGTTTACCCGGGGTAAAGAACACCAACCCGGGCAGCAGACCGCCTGCCTGTGACGAGAACCCGGTATAAAAAGGTAGATAGAAGAGCACACCGGCCAGCCCGAAAGCCAGGCCGCTTTCTAAGAACTCAATAACCCGGTCACGGTTCCATCCATGTGACAGATACCGCGCAAGGACCATCCCCACACAGGTCAGGCCAACATAAATGGGGAAATCCCAGATATTCATGAAAGCCAGCCCGCCGAAAACCAGTGCTAATGACCAGAAATCACCCGCGGGCAGGAATTGCTCCGCCGTTCCGGCATCCGCTCTACTGCCGCCCAGCCAACCGGCAACAGTTTCATAC
This sequence comes from uncultured Leptolinea sp., assembly GCA_964404415.1. Classification (GTDB taxonomy): domain Bacteria; phylum Chloroflexota; class Anaerolineae; order Anaerolineales; family Anaerolineaceae; genus Leptolinea. The sequence continues at coordinate 9,760 of CAYOKC010000009.1, forward strand.
CAGCCGGGACGGAATTGTTTTCCTTCGGTCGCGCGGAAGAATATCTCCAACCCCAGCGAAGCAGCCAGCAAAACAAATGGAATTGATAAAACATGCGGATGCAGGTCCGCCAGATAGAGCGAAAAGAAAGGGAACTCGTCAATTACTTCGATGGAGTCATTGCTGATCAGGTTGTTATCCTGGATAACGCGTGACGCGCGCCACCACCAGATGCCGGCCGGGCGCGAAGGCAGCCACCCCACAAATTTCGCGGGCCTGTCGCTTAATTCATTTATATCGATCCACTTCCAAAAACTTGCGCTTCCCAGGCCGAGGGAATGCAGCAACTCCAGCACACCTTCCCAGTTGGCTGTAAAGATCAGAAAAACCGGACCCAACGCGGCCCAACCGGAGAAACGGGTAAACGGTAGTTCCCGTTTTTTATCACCGTCATTCACCGGAAGCTTCGCGAGGATATTCAACACTACGCTGAAAATGCCAAGAGCGGCCATCGAAAACCATAGGGCAAGCGCCAGGTTGAAACCCACACCGGAGATCACACCGGTCAACCGGATCAACCCGGCGACGATCACGTACCCGAAGTAGTAATAGGAAATGGCATAACCGGATAACCACGGGTCAGCCGGCGGGAAAGCCGATGAATGAAGAATGGAGTTGATGAATGCCAGCTCCATCGGTTTTTCCGTCCCGATGATATCCGGGCTGGCCGCGCGCATTAACGCGAAGAACGCGAAGACCAGCACGAACACGGATTCCACCAGAACCACATACCAGCGGTTGTTGCTGTACCAGGTTTTGATAGTCGTCCAACCGCTCCTGGCTGTGGCAAGGCAGCCGAGCATAACTACGATAATAAAAACCGTCGCCACGCCGGCCCAATTGTTCGGCAGCATACGGAACATGACCAGAATCCAGTACAGAAAACCGAAAACCAGCAATCCGGCCGGTTTCGCCAGTCCATACCCCCGGTCAGAGAGGTGCGGCAGCAGCCGGTAAATGATCGGGAACGCGGCTGTCCCCAGAAGAAGCATGACGATGACCCACAGAAAAAATGAAAGCATAAGGTTCAGAAGGGAAGTTGACTAAAATCCCCGGACGCATCGGGGTTGAATTCATACACTTTTTCCACAGCCTCCAGGTTCAACGGCCCATACAGGTGCGGGAATGTCTCACCGATGGTTGCCAGTTCATACTTCAATTCCGCTGACAGTTTGGCCGGGTTCACGCGCAGCAGGACCAGGCCAGTCACCCCACGGTAATACCGGTTGGCTGTTGCCAGAACCTGGTTTTCCAGAGAAAAGTGGATAAAGCCTTCTGTATCCAGTGTTTCGCCTTTATAGCATCCCGCTTCAAGGCTTTTGGCCCACAGGTCGGCAGATGTGATGTGAAAGATGACAGATGGTTCGGTCATGGTTATGATTCTTTCTTTACCCGGTATATGGTCGTGGTTTCGTTCTGGAATACCGGTTCCCACATGGTTCCGGAATTCGCGATGAATTTCAGTAATCCGGGTCCCGGATAATACAGGTTTTCCAGTTGCCCCACCACAATATAGTGTACATTGTATTTTTGCAGGAACGCCCGGGTTTCATCCAGATCGGTGGTTTCGTAGAATTTCTTGATCTCTTCCACTCGGTCAGTAACTTCCGATGACGGAACCGCCGCTCGCTGTTGGCGCTGGTGCCAGTTCCACCCGACCACGCCGGGCAAGCCGGTGTAGATCGTGTAGCGGCTGCCCCAGCGGTATTCCACGGTGTTGGCTTCAACGATCACCGGCGAGCCTTTGACATTCTGCTGCATCCACTGGATGCCTTCATAATCCTGACTGAGGTCAATGTTGACAGCGTTATCGCTGAACACAGATGTTGCCATGTAAGCGGCGCCGTCCAGAGTGTGCGGCGCGGCGGGGCTGATCCGGTCACGGATCTTATCAGCGCCGGCTATTACAGGGAAAAGCGCCGCAGAGAACACCAGAACGCTCACCACGATCTGCCAGGTGGTATTTAGCCAGCCGGACCATTCCGGCCGCCTTGGGAATACCATGATGAAGGCAAACGCGGCGCTGATCGAAAGCATCGACCATGCCTGCAGGTAGAATTTGAATACGGTATTCATACGGCCGATATCGCCCACCAGAACGATCAATTCAACCGCCAGGGTCAGCACAAAACCGGAACCGATCAGGAACAGTACAAACCGTTTCGCCGGCGCCTGCCCGGGACGGAAGATCAAAGCCAGCGCCCAGGCAGCCAGCGGGAAGGCCATCCAGGCAATACCCACGCCATAGATAATAAGTCCGACCGGTATCAAAACTGCCAGAACTGCCAGAACGGTCAGGTGCGTACGATAGGGTTTAAGCTTGTTCAGTGAGGAGACCGGTGTTGTTGCCAGCCAGTCATAGGTATCCTGAATGAACCATGAAAGTATCAATGTGATGAACAGACCCCAGTGGGTGAAGTAACTCCATGAAGGAGTCCGGTCACCCGTCCACAGGTCAATCGAGTTATACCCTTGCCCGTACCAGTGGGAGAACGGTTGGTACAACAGGAATGAGAGTCCAATAAACGCCGCAACCGAGATCAGCGCTTCCAGTCCCCGAATTTGCCAGACCGGGCGTTTACTTTCAGGCCACAACTGCAGGTCACTGAATGAAAACGCTGCAAAGACCAGGCCCGCGGAGGCCAGCAACATGTAGGTGGGGAGATCCCAGGTATTTGTCGGTTTTAATGCGCCGACGAGCAAGCTGCCAATAAAGATAGTGACACCGAATTGCAGCCAGCCATTCAACCGTTCCCCTTCGGCTTTCCATTGCCCCTTGCGCAATACGATCGATAGTATCCACGCCAGTACTGACAGTGTAAGCGGCAGTGCGATCATGTGCGCGTGCATATCCGCGTAGAGGAAAGTAAAGAACGGGAACTCTGTGATCGGTTCACCCGGAATAGCGCGGCTGGGGATCCAGTACCAATCACCAACGGGGTAAGGGAATGGTGATCCACTGACCATCTTGACCAGCCCCTGAGCCGTCCAGGCCAGGCGCTCCAAGAATGTTGAATTTTCCATGGTTCCAGTCGGAGATCCAACCCGGATCAAGCCATGCCAGATCATGCGGATCGTACCAAGGTTTCCGAGGATCAAAAGGAGCAATGTGGAACCCAACCCGCCAAGTACAGCCGCCGGGTTGACTCCCGTCTCTTTGATCTCTTCCACGCTAACCGGTTTTTCAACGGCATGATGAATTGACTCGACGCGGTCAGAGACGTACTCATCATCGTGCATGTCGGATGGCAGGACAACCGAAGGATCTTCCGATGCCATCCGGGTGCGTAATATTTTTCGGCGCAGCGCGCGACCCAGAGCCTGAAGTTGCGGGTGACGTAAAGAATCAACCAGCGAATAACCAATGGAAAATGCCGCCGTTCCAACCAGGCTGAAAAGTGTAGGCAGGATCAGGTTATAAGCAACCGAAGGCGTAATACCCATCAGCTTGACGGGTGTTCCCACGATCACAAAGCCGTAATAGTAATAGTTGATATACCCGCCGGCAAACCATGGGTCATACGGAGGAAAGCTGGTGCTCTTCAGGATGGCATTGAAATACGAGAAATCCATCGGCTTTTCCCCGCCCTTGTAGGGGTGCCACAGGTCGGGGTTCCCAAGCCGGATACCCAGGAATATGAGGAAGAGCACCAGGCTCAGTATCTCAGTCTCAAGGAATAACCGTTTCAAGCCGCGAATATCCGCGATGATTTCGTTTTTCTGGAAGAAGAACAATACAGCGGAAATCGCCGCGATTCCGATAAATACACATAGAATAGTTACCCGGCTGTATTCAATACCGATCGACCCGCTCAGCCATGAGAAATAGGCCAGCAAGGCCAGACCGATGACCCGGGAAATACCATATCCGCGGTCTGACAGTCCCTTTGTGGCTACGCGCACAATCGGGAACGTCACCCACCCCAACAGGCAGATGACCAGATACCAGACCACAGCTCCCAGCCACGGGTATTTATTCACTACAGACTCTGGATTGAACAACTCTATCCAGGTCCCACCCGCCTGTTGACTCGCCAGCCGGTCTGCCGGCAGCGTCAGGTCTCCCTGGTAATCCGCGGCTTTATGCGGGGTCAGATGCACAACATTCGTTAGGTCAATCGCCCGTAGAATCTGGGCTACGTTATCAACACTGTAATCCGTGGTCTTTTTGAAGATCAGCACTTTCGGATGGTCATAAACGGTAAAAGCTTCTTCCGCGAACTGGGTGTTGATCTTGAAATCGCCAATGTTCGGGTCGCTCTGGAAAACGCTGACCAGGTCAAACCCGAAATTTCCTTTGAACATACCGGGTTGTGCCACCCGGTAGCAATCCACCACATCTTTTTCCTCCGGGCAGCCCAGCAGGTTGCGGTAATACGCCGATGTCAGCGGATAGCGTTCCGGAACGCGGGGGGTAGTCCCCCACTGCCGGTTGGACGTCATCACAATATAATCCGCCTGTTGGATGGTCTGTTCAAACCGCACCAGTTTATCGGCAGAATCGTCCCAGTACATTTCAAAATTGAGGTCGGTGCGGTACGCGCCGTAGTTGTAGTCAAAAGGAATGATGCCGTTGATCCCTAGCGGCAGAGGATCATCCCAGGAGGTTTCCAGGGCGATCTTGTTTCCAATCGGAGCCAGATCAGCGTCACCTTTCACGGTGAGGATCAACGAATAGGTGTGACCTTTGATCACGTCAACTGGTGTTGACAACACAGCCGTGGCTGATTGCGTATCACCATAACCGGAGAAATTGAAGGATACTTCCTTGCTGGCAATGATCTCTTCACCACCCGGTGTGGAGGAAAGGCTGACAGTCATTTTCTGTAAACCGGCGCCCGTCCCATTATTAACGACCCGTGGTAAGGTGATCTCAGTGATCTTCCCGGTTGCCGAAGGTGCTATGGGCAGTGTATACGGCCGTGATTCGCTGACGCCATCCACCTGTTCGGGGAGAAGTATCTCGGCGGGTTTCGACCCATCCAGCAGCGCCATAACAACCGGCCCTGTTTCCTGCAGGGTAAAATTCGCGTCCGTCATTGAAAGCTGTAACCGGTAGGATTTCCCTTTTTCCAGGTTGGCAGGAATATCCAGGCTGATGGAATAATTGGCGCCGCGCGGGTCATTGGCGGCAGGAAAGTCACTTGCCAGTTGGCCGGTGGTCAACAAACTTCCGCCGGCATCAAACAACCTGACCAGTAATAATTTCTGCTGTGGCTGGTAGGTCGGGTCAATCAAGTGCGGAATTTTGACCATAGCCACAGCGCCATCGCTTGTGGCCGTGAACGGGATATCCATCGGGTCTTCCGATGAAATTGTGCGGTTTCCGCGGAAAGCCAGCGGATGGTTGACAGTGCCATTCCCGGTATCAATTTTCAGGTTTATCGCGCCAGGGATGTTCTGGTAGATCCATTCACTGGCGGCAATACGAGTCATCGTGCGGTTATAAATGCGCGTGAACGCGTACCCATACAGCAATGTACCGAGAACAGCGGCCGTACCGGCAAGGACAGCCAGAGTTTTAAGCAGTTTGGATCGCCTCGGCCGGGTAATGATCTTTCCTTTTTCCCAGATGGCGAAAATGCCCCATGCCGCGATGATGGCAAACAGCGGGTAGACAAGCACCTGGTAGCGCATGGCGCGTACCCAGTTGGTCGCCTGCCAGGCGAAGAACAATCCCGTCCACTCCCACAGCATGATGTGTTTCTTCCAGTTGGCCGTAAAGATGCGCCAACCCATCAACAGGAAGCCGCCAAAAGCGGCCAGCCCGAAGGGGATCCCCATACCGAACATGATCATGTTGTACGGCGCGAACCAGATGGGCCGGCGTGCCCATTGCAGCGCAGGCGGGAAGTCAACATCGCCGGTACTCTGGGCGCTGATCTCACGCATGGTCTGCACCCACTTTTCGCTGATCGACAATCCAAAGAACCCGGGACCGGTAAACGCGAACGGCTGGAAAAGGCGGAACGTCAGAACACATATGAACCCGGCGACAGCCAGGTTACGGATAAACGTGAGCTGCGCGGCTTCGCGCTGATCTTTCTCCAGCCTGAAATAACGGATAATGTAGGCGGCCGGGATCATCAACGCGACCAGGCCGGAGTTTATTTTTGACGCCATCGCGCAGCCGGTAAAGAAGCCGAACAGGATGACATCAGCGATGCCGTCCCATTCTTTTAGAAGGCGCGCGCCTTCGGTTTTCCAGAAACCAGGTTGCTCATCACCTTCTTCATCGCTTGAGATCCAATCCGGGATTGCCTGTTTGTCTTTCCGTGTCAGTATGCGGACGGCAAAGAAAGCGGCACCGGTAACGAAAAACGTAGTGAAGGTATCCACGGCGAAATAATGTGACAACTGGATCTGCATCACCGATCCAGCCGTCAACGCCGCGGCGATCAGCGCCATTTGCGGCTTTTTATACAACCGGATGACGATCAGATACACCAGATACACCGTGAGCAGATCAAAGAAGCCGGAAAGCGCCCTGCCTACCAGATAGATCTCGTCATACCCTGTCTGCTTGACCAGATCGGCCACACCGCGAACGATAAATAGCGGCAGCGTTCCGTACACATAAAAACCGTAACCCCGGTTGTTGGGATTAAGAGTGGATTTTTCGGTATTGAAGTAGTCACCCGGATTCTCAAGCGGCGCGATGGACGATGCCACCATGGTGAGGAAGCGTTCGTCCGGATGAAGATGCTGGTTGGCATCCCAGTTCAATCCGGTGAAACGGAAATACGCGCCGATAACCAGAATGATCAACAGGAGAATATCCCAGACAAGATCACGGTTCTTTCCGCGGGGTTTAATTTGGGTTTCTGGTACGTCAAGGGTGGGTTCAGTTGAAATTGTCATATCAGGGAGCCTTTGTTCCCGTTTCTTCTAATAATTTTTCAGCCGGTTGAACGATAAAAATGACGAAATTCTTATTCTCAATTCGGCCCTGGTAAGTGGTTTCAAAATGGTCCGGGTATAACTGCCGGAGCTTGTCCAGCGATTTTGTATCCCGTGTGTTTAAAATGAACATCTTGGCCCTTGGATCATCGACGGTATTTGGGAACGCGTCCGGCCAGATGGCATAATCTTTAATCGGATACCCCGCGGTCATACCCACCAGTCGGGTATCCACCCAGTAGGGATATCCCACCACATATGCCGAGTCCGGGTCGCCATACATGCCTACAAAATCCTTTATCACCCGGCCAATATCGGACGTGTTGAGTGATTTTTCAAAATAGATACGGTTGTATTCCTGAAAAACCAGGTTGTAATTTTGAAAGATACTGATCAAGATCAGTACACTGCCGATAAAGCCGGCCGCCCACATTCCGCTGCTGCCCTTGATCATTTTCCTGACGTTCTGCAGAATCGTATCCATCCCCAGAGCCGCGATCAGAAATATGGGGACAAGCGCGCCCGCCGTGCGGTTCAGGCAAGGGTTCTCGTCCGGGAAAGCCAGGGAAAAAATGGAGGGCAGCATCAGGAACGGCACAGCCAGGATCAGGAAGGGGATGCGCCAGTCGCGCGTCTGAATGTAACGCAAAATCCCGGTGACCAACCCGATCAGATACAGTACTGCGGTTACAACGTCCAGCGCCGGCCGTGACGGGATGGAATGGACCCAGATCGTGCCGTTCTTCCAGAATGGCATGATAACTGCCCGCCACAGGTTCATGAGAAAAATCTGCCAGGCGGGACCGGGAAGCGGGCGTTCAAATTCTCCCGCCCGGGTGAGTGTTCGGAACAGGAACCAGTCCGGTTGGTCAACAATATACCGGAAAAGGGGCATGAAAAGGATAAACGCGGCGAATCCGGTAAAAATCAATCCGTATGACGCGAATTTCTGATGGCCGGATTTCCAGTAATGCACAAAGTACAGACAAACCCCGACGAAGATCAATCCGGGAACAACTCTGAATGGGCTGTAACCTTGCAGCCCGATACCGGTGAAAATCCCCGCCAGTATCAGGTCGAGCCATTTCTTGCGCCTTAAACCCCGGAAGAAATATAACAGGGCCATCGCGGTAAATGCCGAATACAATGTGAAACGCAATCCGATCCGTGAGATGATATTCGGCCAGTAGCCTATACCGCAGAGCAGGAAGGCGAACAAACCCACATAGCGGTTGCCGATTTCCTTACCGAGGAAATACATGTACACAGCCGTTATCAGCCCCATGATAGCCGTTCCCAGCTTCAGGGTCATAAAGGATATTCCTGTGCCGAAGATCAACGCCATCAGGGCGGAGAGGTACATCTGGAACGCTTCACGGCCGGTATTGCGGATGAAGAAAATTGAAAAAGAACCGTGCAGCACATCATAAACATCCAGCAATTTTTCCGCGTGATCGCTGATCATCTCACCCGGCACTTCATTCAAACGGTAGAAGCGGAAGAACGTCACCAGGACGAACACCAGCAGACACACCATCGTCCAGGGGGTTACAGTCAACCGGAAACCACGGTGGAAAAACTGTTTGACCCAGGCCAGCAGGCTGGTCAGCCTATCCTTCCACGGCACCTCAGGGAAAAACGCGGCGATAAGCGAGGCGATGGATATGATCCACAGGGTTACGTTTATCCCGGTAAATCTATTCTTATAGAACATCAGCAAGGCCGCGATGCCAAATCCCACAGCCGCGTAAAAGAAGTTGGGGCGAAATACCTGTTCTTCCGGTTCTTCGTCAAAATATGGATACAGGTTGGCATCAAATTTTTTCGTGATCCAACCGTATACGATCCAGATAATCCCACACGCGGAGAATATCAACGCGATGCTGACTGTAGTGTAGGGAGGTTCAAGCAAACTTTGCCCTATCAGCATCATGAACAGGGCAATGATCATAAAAAAGGCCGGCTGAAATATATTGCGGGAACCGGCTCTGGTTTTTGTTTTCTTTTCCGGAGAGGCTACAACAGAGAGCGTTCCGTCTTCTTTCGGAATCTCAATCGCGGGGTTTCGCCCCGGGAAAATCTTGCTTTTAATATAATCAAGGACACTGGGTTCCGAATTTTCAGGAAGCGTCATTGTTTTCTCCGTTATTCAGATGTGAATTTTACCCCACCCTAAAAAGAAAACATCCCGGTCAGCGTTCTTTTTTGCGGACAATATAAAAAGTATATACCCCAACGGATTGTTCGTCAGCTTCATCATATACCGGTTTGACGATATGGTTGGCCAGCACAAAATTCCATTTTTGCTGCACCACATTCCATCGCCGGGTGAGGAAATGCAGAACCAGCGAGGGGAGACCAAAATAATGGCCCCACTCAAGAATATGCAGGGAATTGGGAGAGAAATAATGCCACCAGCGTTCGATTTCAAAACCGCAATCATTCAGACGGGCTTCCCAGGTTTTCGGGTCATCACAATGGATGTGGCGGCACGCTGTGTTGAAGAAACCGCGGTACCAGTTGCCCAGCGGCTTCAAACCGATCCGGTCAAAGAAATTGGAAACGGAAAGGTTGGGCAGGAATTGATCATTCGGAACACAGAAAACAAACCGTCCGCCGGGCTTCATCACCCGTGACATTTCTTTTAACGTGGTATCCAGATCGGGGATATGTTCGAGCACTGAATTGCTCAACGCGCTGGCAAAATGGTTATCGGGGAAAGGGAGCGTATACCCGCTGCCCTGCACCACCATGTTATATCCGCCATTCTTTTGAGCCAGACGAACCGGTCCGGTCCATGGATCAATGCCAACATCCACTTTTTCATCCATGGCAATGGTGACAAAGTGACCGTCACCGCAACCCAGATCAAGGATGGGATGCTGAAGATTGAAACCGGGGTATTGCCGGGCTTCCACGGCGCGTAATATCGCCCGGAAATACGGCAGTTCTTTGATATGCAGCCAGAGGTAATCTTTGGTTGATACGGATTTATTGTTTGTCATTGCCACTTATCTCGTTAGAAATATCGGTGAACAGCTCTTCATAAAATGCCGCCACCCTGTCAGGATCGTATTCTGAACGGATCTTCTCCATATCTGGAGAGAGAGAATTCCGCTCATCGAGAACTTTCAATACGGCATTAGCCAGACTTTCAGTGCTGCCAATTTCAGCGATCGCGCCCATGCCATGGCGTTTGACTGGCTGGCGTACACCGGGGAGATTCGATGCCACACTGGGCACATTATTTAACATGGCTTCGATCTGCACCAACCCGAAAGCCTCGGTGGAATTCAGGCTTGGCAGAACCAGCACGTCGATCGCCCGGTAGAAAGCGGCCATTTGCTGCGGGTTCAATTCACCCACAAACTTCCACACACCGGCTTCTTCGTATTTCTTGATCATAGGATCCAACCGCCGGGCATAGTCCTCTTCGCCGACGATCCCTTTATAGGGTCCGGCAAAAAGCACACGGGCGGACGGATGTTTTTCCAGAATGGCCGGCAGGGCGGATAGAAGCACTTCCACTCCCTTTTCTGTCGCCAGCCGGGCTGCCATGCCGATAACCGGAGAACGCCCGCCGGGGTTGTTTTCCGCGACAAACGCGGATACCGCGTCTTCCTTTGTCTCCGGCAAAACCACAGGCGGCGAAAACACCCGGATCTTCTTCTTAAAACCGGAAAGGTACGGTGAATGATCGGCGTAATCCTGTGTGTAGGTGACAACCTTATGGGTGAAACGGGCTGTGAGGTCATTCATAAACAGCACACCCTGGTTCGCCGCCCAGGCGAGTATGCCCGGGGGCATGTGCAGGTCACAATGATAGGTGACTACAGTCGGCTTGCGTAATAACCGCCCGCGCAAGGCGATACCCGCCGCGTCAAACTGCGGCAGGTGAAGCTGTATCCAATCGTTCTCGGCAACCAGTTTATTGGCAATGAGCCCAAAGGTGGGCATGATCACACCTTTGCTTATACGCGCCAATACCGGCACGCGTACGATCTTTACGCCGTCACAGGTTTCTTCGTATGGTAAATCTTTGCGGTAGTGCGATGTCAACACGGTGACGGCATGGCCGCGCGCGGCAAGCGCTCTGGCAATCCGTTCCGCGTAAATCGTCAAACCACTTGTGTGCGGCCGATAATATGTGAGGGCAATGAGGATTCGCATTAAGTAACGGCCGGGTTACTGGAATAAATGAATGTTGTTTCGAACCCAGTCGTGCAATTTCTGGATGCCGTCTTCCACACTGATCTTCGGGCTCCAGCCCAATTCTTTCTGAGCTTTGCGGATATCGGAGACATAGATACGCTGGTCGCCAGGGCGCCAGTCAGAGCGTTCGACATGCAGCGGGTGCCCCACATGTTTTTCCAGTATCGGGGCGAACTCTTCCCATACGGATAACACATTGCGGCTTCCCCCACCCACATTATAGACATTACCGGCAGCCGACTTGATATTGGTCACCGCCAGGTCGTACGCGTCCAGCAGATCGTCCACATACAACAGGTCGCGAACCTGTTTTCCATCACCGTAGATCGTCATCTTGCGGCCAGCCGCGGCGGCGATCACAAACCAGGCTACCCAGCCCTGGTCTTCCACACCAAACTGGCGGGTGCCATAGATGCAGCTCTGCCGGAAGACAACTGTTTTTACCCCATAGATTCGGGCGTAGTCACGCACATACTGGTCGCCGCAGCCTTTGGAACAGCCGTACGGCGAGTGGAAATCCAGCGGCATTTCTTCCGAAATACCCTCCGGATAATCTTCATATTCATACCGGGTGGCGATCTCCCGAACTTTCACGTCTTCCATACCGCCATACACTTTATTTGTGGAAGCATAAATGAAAACGGGTTTCTTTTTAGATGCCCTCGCGGCTTCCAGCGCGTTGAAGGTGCCCTGCGCGTTAATCTCGAAATCCTCCCGCGGGTGTGTCACCGATGTGGTGACTGCCACCTGGGCTGCCAGGTGAACCATCACATCAGCCTCATTGGCCAGCGCGGTCAACTTTTCAGGTTTGCGCACATCATCAATGACCAGTTGGAAGGAATCGTGTCCAAATTGCTCACGCAGCCACTCCACATTACGCCGTGAGCCGTCTCGCGAGAGATTATCAAAAATGATTACTTTGTCGCCCCGTTGAAGTAAACGGGATACATAATTCGAGCCTATGAAACCAGCACCGCCGGTGATCAAATAAGTTTTCACTGTTTATCTCCGAATGTTCATCCCTCTTCGGATGGGGAAGAAGTTGCTTCCTTCTGTGTTTGGGCTGCCTTGAAAATGGATCCCAGGGAACGGCCCTCTTTCATCAAACCAATCATACCAAGAATTCCGGTAACGGCGAATTGAATAAAATGCATCACCACCGCGTATGCCAGCGCGAATGTGGAGTCAATGCCAACCAGCGCCAGCGCCCCTACCAGGGAGGCTTCAAATACACCCAGCGCAGCCGGCGCGGATGGGATGGCGATCCCCATGGCCAGCACGGAGTCCAGCAGAACACCCCACCAGATCGGCGCGTCAGGATTTATGGAAAGAACCACCACATAGTAGTTCAAGACACCTATGATCCATGAAATCGCGATCCAAAAAACCGCGATCATAAAAGACTGCGGACGGGTCAACGCGCCAAGACCTTCGAGCAGATTATCCAGATAAGGCAGGATATATTTCTGTACCGGTTTATATCTGCCGGGGCCTTTCAGTACCCAGGCGTGAACCGTATCCCGGTTGCGAGCAACCAAGAACATGACAACAATCCCAATGACAACCAGGATCAAGGTGGTGATGGCCACGGGCTTTGCCCATGTGAGTGACAGCGCCAGCGGAAGAGAACTTAGCAAGAGCAGCGCCGCGAATGCCAGGTCAAACACGCGCTCAATGATGATCGTGGAAAGCACATGGAACGTCCCCAGCCCAGTTGTCTGCCCGAGAAGGATGGCCCTGCCTACCTCACCCGCGCGCAGTGGGAAAAGGTTGTTAAGCAGATACCCCGCGTTGATCGCGTAGAAAGCCTGCGAGATGGTCGCTTTGTTGTTCAATAATATCCGTGATGTGATCGCCCTGGTGAGACAGAACAACACAGTCATCGTGACGCCGGACAAAATGAAAATAGGCTTGATCTTGGAGAACGCACTGCCGAGGTCATTAAAGTTAGCCAGATTGAAAACCAGGTAGATCGCCACCAGGCTGATCAGTACTCCCGGCAGCCATTTTTTTACTTTGTTCCACAGACCGGATTTCTTGTCTGTCATTCTTCCTCCAGCTGCAATACGGCCATGAACGCCGCCTGTGGAATCTCCACCTTGCCGATCAGCTTCATGCGTTTCTTGCCTTTTTTCTGTTTGTCGAGCAGTTTGTTCTTACGGGTGATGTCGCCGCCATAGCATTTGGCAAGCACATCTTTGCGGACAGCCTTGATGTTCGCGCGTGAAATGATCCGGCCGGAAGAAGATGCCTGTACGGGCACATCAAATTGCTGCCGGGGGATCAACTCTTTCAATTTTGTGACAAGGCTCTGCCCGCGGTGATAAGCTTCATCTTTATGCACGATGGTTGCCAGCGCGTCAACGGGGTCCTGGTTGACCAACACTTCCAGTTTGACCAGGTTCCCTGCGCGATAATCGGCAAAATGGTAATCCATTGACGCGTACCCGCGGGTGCGTGATTTCAAATCATCGAAGAAATTGACTATGATCTCTGATAGCGGGATCTCAAAGGATAGTTGGACACGGTTTGGAGCCGGGTAATCCTGCTCCTTAAAAACACCGCGGCGTTTCGTTACCAGGTCCATGATCGTGCCGTAGTAATCGGTAGGGCTGAAAATCTCCAGGTTCATCCATGGTTCACAGATCTCTCTGATCAAACCCTCGTCAGGCAGTTGAACCGGTGAATCGATGATCACCACTTCCCCGCTTTGCATGTGTACCTGGTATTCCACAGAGGGCGCGGTGACAATGATATCCAGGTCATACTCGCGTTCCAGACGTTCTTGAATGATCTCCATGTGGAACAGCCCCAGGAAACCGCAGCGGAACCCGAAATTTAACGCCTGGCTGGTTTCCGGTTCATAGACAAGAGAAGCGTCATTCAACTGGAGTTTTTCCAGCGCTTCTTTCAATTCAGGGTAATCTTCACCTTCGACCGGGTAAATGCCCGCGAACACCATGGGTTTGGGATGCAGGTAGCCGGCCAGGGCGGTATCTGCCGGGTTCGCCGTCAACGTGATGGTGTCACCCACCCGGCATTCTGTCACAGATTTCAAACCAGTGGCGATATACCCCACATCACCGGCTTCAAGCAGGTCAGCCGCTTTCATGGTTGGCACAAACACACCAACTTCCACCGGTTTCAGGTTGACGTTATGTGCCATCAAGTGAAGCTCATCACGTGACGAAATCTTGCCCTCAAAAACACGCACGTAGGCGATCACGCCCTTATAGCTGTCATAGTGTGAGTCAAAGATCAACGCCCGGGTGGTTGCTTCGATCAAACCCTTCGGGGGCGGCACTTTATTGACAATGATCTCCAAAACCTGGTCTACATTTGTACCGTCTTTGGCCGAAATACGGGGGATATCAGTAGCCGGGAAACCCAACAGGTTTTCCAGATCCTGGGCTACTTCATCCGGGCGGGCGGAAGGCAGGTCGATCTTGTTGATCACGGGAATGATCACAAGATTGGAATCCAGTGCCAGGTACAGGTTGGCCAGCGTCTGGGCTTCAATACCCTGCGTGGCATCCACTACCAGAAGCGCGCCTTCGCAGGCGGCCAGCGCGCGGCTGACTTCGTAGCCAAAGTCGACATGCCCGGGCGTATCGATCAGGTTCAATTCATAGGAAATTCCGTCCAGTGCCTTATACATCATACGCACGGCAGACGCTTTGATGGTTACGCCTTTTTCCCGTTCCAGGTCCATACTGTCAAGAATCTGAGCCGTCATATCACGCTCAGAGATGGTGCCAGTCAACTGTAAAAGGCGGTCTGCCAGGGTGGATTTCCCGTGGTCAATATGGGCAATAATGCAAAAATTGCGGATTCGCTCTATCATAATCGCCGATAGTATACCCCGAAAAGCCGTTTCATTTCTTTGATAAAAAATCTGTGAAGTTTAATTGAATACCGACATCTCTCAAGGATTATCAATGATCATGGAAGCGATCCGGGGATAAAAAAGAGCCGGAGATTATTATCCAACAGATAATCCCGGCTCTTTAAAACAAAACTTGTTTCTTTTATACCGGCATCAATGCTGAAGCCTGTAACCCCTGCTTTTCGCTGACCCTCTTGAAGTGGTACCAGTAGACCGTGAACGTGATCGCCAGGGCAATTTTTCGGGGTTCGTGAACCAATGTCCAGTAGAACAGGTCCCAGTAATATCCGCGTTCAGGGCTGAGGATGCCGATCTTCCAGATGGTGCGGAATAAGGCCAGCACTTCCTGTACTTCGAGATGCACCGGTGTACTGACCGGATTGTACGTTGAGAGGAATGTTTTTACCCGCGCGTAGAATCCTTCCGCCGAATAGATCTTTTTCAGGATGGTATCGTACCCTTCTTTCAATACTGCCATATCCATTTTGGGGATGATGTTCGTCGATCCGTCAGTGTTATCACCCGTCATTTCAGTGTTGATACGGCCTTCTTTCTTCAATCGCTCATACAACGGTGTGCCGAAAGGAGCCTGGAGCAATCCCACCATCGCGGTGACGATCCCGCTGTTTTGAATGAAGTCTATCTGGCGTTGGAAAATGCCCGGTGTGTCCGCGTCAAAACCCACAATAAATCCACCCATTACCTGAAGTCCGTTGCGTTGCAGATTTTTAACATTTTCCAGCAGACTTCGTCCCTTATTCTGGCTTTTGTGGCATTCTGTGAGGCTTAGCTCATCGGGAGTTTCAATACCCACAAACACAGAGATGAATCCGGCATCTGTCATCAATTTCATCAATTCCTGGTCATCCGCCAGGTTAATCGATGCTTCCGTGATGAAGTTCATCCCGATCTTGCCCTTCCGCCAGGCGATCAACGCGGGAAGAACATCATCCTTGAGCGCTTTCTTGTTGCCGATGAAGTTATCATCCACGAAAAAGATATTCCGGCGCCAACCCTGGTTGTAAATAGCGTCAAGCTCCGCGATGATCTGCTTCGATGTTTTCAACCGCGGCACATGACCGAGCATAGCTGTGATGTTGCAGAACTCGCAGCCAAACGGGCATCCGCGCGAGAATTGGATAGCCATCGAATCGTAGCGTTTCATATCCAGCAGTTCCCACATGGGAATGGGTGTTTGAGAAAGATCCGCGTATTGAAGGGTGGAATAAGTCTTCTTCAATGTGCCGGCTTTGAGATCACTCAGAAACATCGGGTACGTGATCTCACCTTCGTTCAGTACGAAGTGGTCTATTTCCGGAAAGTCCTGCCATTCACCGATAAAGATCGGTCCGCCGCCAATGATCAGCTTTCCCGCGGGCCTCACCCTGCGGGCGACTTCATGCGCGGATTGCCGCTGAATATCCATCGCGCTGATGAAAACCATATCGGCCCACTCAATATCGTCATCGGTCAGCCGCGTGACGTTCATATCGACCAGCTTTTTTTCCCAATCGGCGGGAGACATCGCCGCGATGGTCAACAATCCCAGAGGCGGATTGGAAGAGCTCTTGCGAACAAACTGGAGGGCATGTTTAAAACTCCAGAAGGTATCGGGAAATTCGGGGTAAACCATCAGTACTTTCATCGTTGCTCCTGCGGAATAATCAATTTATTTATTTTCCTAACCTTAATCCGTTTGCGGGCAACAGGCAGTGCACAGAAGTCACAGGCGAAGTCCTATTAAAAGTTGTGACCTGTGACAAAAGATAGGCCTTCAGGTTGATTTAAGGTAATAACCCCAATGCTATAATTTCGACTGTGGACAGGATCAATCCCCCTGTAGTTCAAGCCGGCTCAAGCATCAACCTGGCCTTCGCCATCGTTGTTATGGCTTCATATTTATCCATTTTCTCTTCCTATGAGCCGGAGTCCATTAATGTTCTGATCTGGCTGACAATGATCGGTATCGCCTTCCTGAGTGTGGGTATTTACGGTTTTAGTTATGTATCACGGCAGCCCTCGCGCTCACAAGTGACAGCCTATTTCCTTTGCCAGTTGTTGATGGGGGGGATCATCGTTTACCTGAGCGAGGGGAAAGGGTTTTCTTTCCTGATCCTTCTCCCGCTCGCCGGGCAGAGTGTGCTCCTGTTGCATGACCTTTGGATGTACATCCCGCCAATCGTCTCTGCCGGGGTCTATCTATTCGCCACCAACGCCTATGCGCAAAACTGGAGCATATCTCTTTCTTCCCTTCCGCTCTTCATCGGAGGGATGTTCTTTATCATGATCTTCACCCAGGTCGCCGTTGGTGAAGAACAGGCCCGCCATGAAGTCAACCGCCTTATTGGTGACCTGGAAGCCGCGAACGCCCGTCTGCGTGAATTTGCCACCCAGGTGGAAGACCTGACCATAACCAAAGAACGCAACCGCCTGGCCCGTGAGATCCATGACGGCCTCGGACATTACCTGACCACCATTTATATGCAAATTCAGGCATCGTTGGCTGTAATGCCGCGGGATCCCGCCACGGCGGTGGAAATGATGGAAAAAGCACAGAACCTGAGTCAGGAAGCGCTACAGGAAGTGCGCCGCTCGGTTAGCTCATTAAGATCAGAAGAGGATTTGCCGGTTCCAGCCCGGATTGACAAATTATTACAGGACGGCGATTCCTCAGGACTGCAAACTGCGTTTAAAATTATTGGCAAGCCGCGTGAACTTGATAGCAAGAAATCCGTCACACTATTTCGAGCTGCCCAGGAAGGCTTCAGCAATACCCGAAAGCACGCGCAGGCATCCAATTTTTCTATCACATTGGACTATTCTGACCCCGAAGCTGTACGCATGACACTGCAGGATGATGGGCAGGGAACGAATAGAATTGAAGGTGGATTCGGGCTTGTGGGCCTTCGTGAACGGCTCAATCTGGTGGAAGGCAATTGCGAGATATTCACTTCGAAAGGGGAAGGGTTTACCCTTCAAATCACAATACCGGGATGAAGCAAATAATTAAGATTCTGCTGGTGGATGACCAGGCTTTGTTCAGAGAAGGATTGCGTATTCTCCTTACCTCACAGCCTGATTTTGACGTTGTTGCCGAAGCTGCCAACGGCGAGGAAGCTCTGCGCCAGGCAGCCGTTCACCGGCCGGATGTGGTCCTCATGGATCTGCGTATGCCGGTTCTTGATGGTGTTGCCGCGACCCGGCGTTTGCATGAGCTGTACCCGTCCTGCCGGGTAATCGCGTTGACTACCTTCGATGAGGATGAGTATATTTTCGAAGGCCTTCGCGCCGGCGCGCATGGGTATCTATTGAAAGATGTGCCGTCTCAAAAACTGTTTGAAGCTATTTACGCCGCCAGCCGGGGTGAATACTTCCTGATGCCTTCCGTCACCGCCCGGGTAATGGCAGAATTCTCCCGCCTTCCGCGTTCCCAGCCAACGCAGGCACCGTCCATCCCTTCACCGTTATCCGACAGGGAAAAACAAATATTGAAAATGGTTGCTAGGGGCGCCAGCAATAAAGAGATCGCCGAGGAACTGGTCATCGCTGAAGGCACAGTAAAAAACCATCTGAGCAATATCTTTGACAAACTGGAAGCCCGCGATCGTATGCAGGCAGTTTTAAAAAGCAAAGAACTGGGAATACTTTAGCCTATGGAAAAAGAACCTCAAACCCCTCCTGTTCCCCAAACGGTGGAAAATCATAAACTCACCCCGACCTTCTTCGGTGCCATTCTGGTAATAACCGGTTTCTTGATATTGCTCGACCAATATCTTCAAACAGAATGGTTAAGCCTGACCGTTGTTCCGGCTATCGGCCTGATCTTTCTGGCAAACGGTTTGAATTCACGGCGCATGGGTTGGATCATCCCTGGCGTACTCGTCAGCACGGTAGGTACGGCCGGCATTCTGATGTTTGGAGATGTGACAAAGCAGCCGTTATTTTCCATACGGCTCGGAATGGGATTGCTCGCCATTTCCGTGGGTTTTCTCTTCATTCTTTTCTTTTCGCTGTTGTATGCCAGACGCCAGTACTGGTGGGCTTTCCTGGTCGCCTGTATTCTGGCCGGAACCGCCTACCCGTTTATTTCAAACCGTCTGAATGTTTTCGTTTTTCTTTCATCGATAATGTTTATGACCGGATTGGGTTTCCTTGCCTGGGGATTCTTTGAGCGCCTACTGGGGCTGCTAATTCCCGGAAGTTTACTGGCCGGACTGGGCACCGGGTTCTACCTCGGCTTTGTTTTGAATGCGTCCAGCAATGAACTGGTGAAAATCGGTTTCATGATTACCTGTTTGGGTTTGGGTTGGGTAATGATCACCTTCTCCCACCGCATGATCAATCCGCTGTTCCTGTGGTGGCCGCTTATCCCCGGTGGTATATTAACCATGGTCGGCTGGGGTTTGACCATCGGCGGTAATCAGCGCATCGCCATGTCACTCATCGGCAACACGGGCTCCATCAGCCTGATCATCTTTGGGCTGTACCTGATCTTGATGCGCAGGGGCATCCGCAAGTAATCACATCCGCGCCAGCAGGTCCGTCTTCTTTGCCTGGAACTCTTCCTGTGTGATGATGCCGCGGATCCGCAATTCGTCCAGTTCTACAATCAGATCCGGGATGGTCGGCTCTTTGACCACATTGGTGAACCGCAAAGTATCGTCTGAACCGCCTTCCAGGCGGTTTTTTGCGTCCATCATGGTTTTCTTGAAGGTGATGGGGTCACCGATGGTCTGAAACACATTGGCACCCAATTCACTGGCCGTGAGGATCTCTATATCACCAAAACCGAGCAACCTCCCCCAGAAGGATTGGGATAGTTTTACATCATTGACTTTTTCCAGTGAAGAATCTGTCACATTCTTGTTTATGATCCCTGAAATTTGAATGACCCGGCGGTTGGTAATAAAGAATTCCCGGCTGCGCCAGTCCAACAAATGCCGTTCCATATCAAAGAGAGGAAGTATGGCTGCCGCCATGCCAAATAATGCCATCCAGCCGAATTGACCGGTCAGGTAAACGGAGGCGCCGGTGATAAGGGAAAAGAAGATAATATCCGGTATCAGCTTGCGGAATAGAAAGAAACCATGGTTACGGGTGACGAGCAGGATCCGTTCATCATTCGCCAGCAGGCTTTCCAGGTATGTTTGCTTCATTGTATGTTCTCCTGCGGATATCGGGTCACTCTATGGAAATGGCCTTCACAGCTTCTTTGATCAGGTTGGATATATCGTCGCGGGGTTTACCCGGATACGTGTAATGTGCCAGAAATTCGCGGTTTCCCTTTGGCCCTTCCAGCGGAGAAAGGATCAGCCCGTTCACACTGAACCCTTCTTCCTGCGCGGCAGTCAATACATCCTTCAATACCCGTGCGTGGATGGCCGGATCGCGGATAACGCCTTTGCCTTTATCTGCCTCTTCCCTGCCAGCCTCAAACTGCGGTTTGACCAGCGTCACCAGTTGACCGCCATCCGGCTGCAGCCAGGCCTTGAACACCGGGAATAAAATCCTCAGTGAAATAAAGGATACATCCACACATACAAGTTTCGCGGGTCCGGGCAATACGGCCAGATTCCGGGCGTTGGTATGTTCCAGCAAAGTCACCCGCGGATCAGTCCGCAACTTCCAGTGGAAATCACCGTGACCTGAATCAACGGAGATAACAGTCGCGGCGCCGTGTTGCAGCAGGCAATCGGTAAATCCGCCGGTAGACGCGCCAATATCGGCGCATGGCATGCCGTTCAACTCTGTCAGGCCAAAAGCAACCAGGGCGGCTTCCAATTTCTCGCCACCGCGGGAGACAAATTTTTGTTTTTCCACCAGTTCCACAACCGCTTCCGGTGTGATCATCTGGGAAGGTTTCAGCACCATCTGCCCGTCAACGCGCACGGAACCAGCCATCACCAGACGCTGCGCGAGATTACGGCTTTCAACAAGACCAAGGTCCACCAAACGGATATCCAATCGTTCTTTTGTCACAGGTTTTCCAAATTCTTCCATTCGTTTTGTGATAAGATATTTTTTATGCTGCGCGCCATCATCAAGACAATGAGAATCAAGCAGTGGACGAAGAACGCCATCATTTTCGCGGCGCTGGTTTTTGACCGTCAACTTACAAATATAACCGCGTTCAGCCGAACGCTGGCCGGTTTCTTCCTCTTCTGTATTCTATCGAGCACTGTATATATTATCAATGATATTCTGGATGTGGAAGCTGACAGGCAGCATCCAAAGAAAAAATTCCGCCCCATTGCTTCAGGGTTATTACCCATACCGGCTGCCATCACAACAGCGGGATTACTTCTTGCGATCGCGTTCCCGATCGCCTATCTGCTTTCACCGTTTTTTTTCTGGATCTCCCTGGTTTATTTCCTGACAAATCTGGCGTATTCCCTTCGCCTTAAACATTATGTGCTGATCGATGTGGTTGTGCTTTCCCTCGGATTCGTTTTCCGGGTTGGCGCGGGCGTCAGCCTGATCCAGGTGGAGCGATTCTCCCCCTGGTTGTATGTGGTGACGTACCTGTTGGCGTTATACCTTGGCTTTGGTAAACGGCGCGCGGAATTGACATTGTTAACCACAACAGCGGGCAGTCACCGGAAGGTATTGGAGGGTTACACCGTCCCGTTCCTGGACCAGATCTTAATGATGATCTCCGGAATGACGATCATTTCATACAGCCTGTATACCTTTTCCGCGCCCAATCTTCCGGCCAATCATTCCATGATGCTGACCATCCCCTTTGTGCTGTATGGCATCCTGCGCTATATGTATATTGTTCAGGTGGAAGGCACCGGCAACGCTCCAGACGAAGTGCTGCTGGTTGACCGGCCTTTGCAATCCGCGATTCTTCTCTGGGGAATCAGTGTCCTGGTTATCTTCTATATTTTCTAGAGCAAGAATGACAGAGTTCCTTTCGACCGCCAGCGCTCCAGGAAAGGCCATTCTCCTCGGTGAACATGCCGTAGTCTACGGGAAGCCGGCTATCGCCATCCCGGTCTCGCAATTACGGGTTGAAGCTACCATTGAAGCATTCCGCTGCCAGAACAACGAGATCTGGATCGATTCCCCCATCATCCGGTTGTATAAGAATATTAAAGATCTGCCCTATGAGCATCCGCTTCGTGAAGCGGTTGAGTTGACGCTTGCCGAATGCAAGAACACCAATTTCCCGGGGTTGATGATCCGGATTAACTCTTCATTACCCATTGGCGGCGGTATGGGTTCAGGCGCGGCTGTGAGCTGCGCGGTGATCAGGGCGCTCTCAAAATGCGTAGACGGTCAATCGCTACCGGCGGAAACGGTCAACCGGTTGGCATTTGAGGTGGAAAAAATCCATCATGGCAATCCGTCTGGTGTCGATAACACGGTGATCACCTATGAACAGCCGATCTATTTCCGCCGCAACGCGCCACTGGTGAAAATCCAGGTAGGCGGTTTTATCCATCTGGTTATAGCGGATACAGGTATCAATTCTGCCACGAGCGTAATGGTCAATGGTATGCGGAAACGCTTCGATCAAAATAAAGAGATCTATCAGCAAAAATTTGACGCTATTGAAGAACTTGTCGATGAAGCTCATGGCGCTATCAAAACCGGTGACACTCAACGGCTGGCCGATACCATGAATGAGAACCACCGGTTGCTTCAGGAACTGGAAGTCTCATCCTTCGCGCTCGACAGGCTGGTCAATACAGCCCGCTCCGCGGGGGCACTGGCAGCCAAATTGATCGGGGCCGGCGGCGGCGGCAACATGATCGCCCTATGTACAGCCGAGACGCAGAAACCTGTCAGCCAGGCACTGAATGCCGCCGGGGCTGTGCGCGTTTTTTCATTCACTCTGACCGGAGAACAACCGCACGAATGACTCCGTCAGGGATTGTTTTTGTAAAACTGGGCGGCGCGGCCATCACGGATAAGACCAGGCCGCGAACTTCCCTGCCGGAGAGGATAGACGATCTGGCCGGGCAGATAGCCCGGGCATGGAAGGATCATCCTGAGATGCGGTTGGTGATCGGGCATGGCTCGGGTAGTTTTGGCCATTTCTCCGCGCAAAAATACAACACAAAGAACGGCGTCCGTTCATCCGGTGACTGGCTCGGCTTTGCCGAGGTCTGGAATGACGCGCGCCAGCTGAATGAACAAGTAGTCCACGCTTTGCTCGCGGCCGGCCTTCCGGTGATTGCCTTCCCTCCCTCCGCCTGGATCGTTACCGATAACCGCGAACCGGTTTCCTT
>CAYOKC010000009.1:33043-43533 GCA_964404415.1 uncultured Leptolinea sp.
TGGCAGAACCTATACGGATCGCGTTGGAAAACCGGCTTATCCCCGTGGTAAACGGTGACGTCATCTTTGACAGGGCTACCGGCGGGACGATCCTTTCCACGGAAGATGTGTTTGCCCTTCTGGTAGATGAATTGCATCCTGACCGTATCATACTGGCCTCACGAGAACCGGGCGTCTGGAAGGACTACCCGGAAAACAAACACCTGGCCACTTCTATTTCCCTATCTGAATTTCGATCTTCATCAATAGCGGCCGGTGGTTCTGCCGGAACGGATGTGACAGGCGGAATGGCCAAAAAGATCGGTTTGATGATGGATATTCTGAGCCGGAACCCGGCGATTGAAATCACCATTACAGGCGGCATGGATAATCACTCTCTCCTGGACGCCCTTGAAGGACGGCCGACTGGCACAAGGCTTCAAAAAGACGGATAATCACAAAAGATAAAAGGAGCCAAAGATGCAATTCACCCGTGAAGTATTGGAAGAACAGGAAGACCGCAATCTCGCCCCTTACGCCATTCGCAGCAAGAATTCACTGGGACGGAAATTTCCTCAAGAAGAACCGCCATACCGCACCTGTTTCCAGCGGGACCGCGACCGCATTTTGCACACCACGGCTTTCCGCCGGCTGGAATACAAAACCCAGGTGTTCTTCAATTTCGAAGGTGACTACTACCGCACACGCCTCACTCATACCCTTGAAGTGACCCAGATCGGGCGAACTATTGCCCGCGCTCTTGGCGCCAACGAAGACCTGGTTGAAGCGGTGTGCCTGGCGCACGACCTCGGGCACCCTCCGTTCGGACACTCCGGTGAATCCACCCTCGCCAAAATGATGAAAGACCACGGCGGGTTCGACCATAACAAACACTCCCTCCGTATTGTCACGGACCTTGAAAAGCGCTACCCCGATTTTGACGGGTTAAACCTATCGTGGGAAGTGCTGGAAGGCATTGTCAAACACGAAACAGAATATGACCAGTCTGACGCGCGCGATTACAACCCGGAATTCCGCGGCTCGTTGGAAGCCCAGATCACCAATGTTGCCGATGAAATGGCCTATACCGCCCACGACCTGGATGACGGCCTGCGTTCCGGTATGATCACGGAAGATATGCTTTCAGGCATCGAATTATGGGAAATACTTCTCGGTACTGTCGGCATCCGTAACGGGCATCTGGATGACCTGAACCGACACAGGATCATCCGAAAATTGATCGGCATGGAAGTTACCTCCCTGGTGAACCACACCGCGGAAACGCTGCGCCAGAGCTCCGTCACCAATGTGAAAGAACTGCAAAGCCTGAGTTACAACGTTGTCGGCTTTGACGAAGAAATGACCCAGCGCAACCGTCAACTGAAAGACTTCCTCTACCGCAACCTGTACCGCCATTACCGGGTTATGCGTATGCAAACCAAAGCGGAAGCCACCCTGACCCGGATATTCCAGATGTATGTCAGCGAGCCATCTGTTCTTCCTACACACATTCAATTACTCGTGGCGGAACGCGGGTTGGAACGGGCTGTTTGTGATTACATCGCCGGTATGACAGACCGGTTCGCCGTGGAAGAATACAAACGTCTCTTTGATCCTGAAGTTCTTCCCTAAAGAATACGATCATCCATCATCTCCCTTATCCACCCGGCATAGGGTAAAATTAGGCCCTGTAGTCTTTAAGGAGAGTCAATGATGGAAGATGTTTCTTATTTAACGGCTGATGGCCTTGCCCGGCTGCAGGAAGAACTTGAACGCCTGAAAGGACCGGAACGCGAAGCTTTATCCGCCCGATTACGGGCTGCCATCCAGATGGGTGACCTGTCAGAAAACGCCGATTACATCAGCGCGAAAGAAGACCAGGGTTTTCTGGAAGGCCGGATCATGGATCTTGAGAAGACGCTCCGCAATGTTGTTATTATTGACGAAACAGCCTCGGGGCGATCGACAGTCAATATCGGTGCGCGCATCACGATCCAGGAAGGCAGCTACCCTTCTGAAACCTACCAGGTGGTAGGCCCCAAGGAAGCGGACCCCAAGAACAACCGTATTTCACACGAATCCCCCATCGGGCGTGCCGTTATGGGAAAAGGTGTTGGTGATATGGCCACAGCCGATACCCCGGGCGGCTTAATTCAGTTCAAGATAATTTCCATTGAGTAGATAAAAAAAATTCCGTGACCTGGTTAGGATCACGGAATTTTTTATTTTAAGTTTTCTAGCCTTTTGGCCAGACAGCCAGTTCGAGGGTCAACCGGTCGAAGTAGCTATTTGTCGGCATCGCTCCGCCGCCATAACTGGCATCCACGATACGGGCTTCCATTTGCAGAGATGCCGTCTCCAGCAAAATGCGTTTGCCGGGTTCCACCAGTTGGGGTTCACCTTTGGCCAACAACCGCTGACGGATGTTCGGGTCGTTGAAGGCATGGTTTGACATGAACACTTTTGTCACAGTCTGAATATCATTCTTGTCAAACAGCCATACCTCAAACGCGGTGACTTTCTTTGGATCACCAACACCGATCGTTTCAGATATACCCACACCGCACTCACCCAGGAATTCTCCGGTGGGAGCGTCAATGCTGAAGGAGTCGTCATACAGGTCATCACCCAGCATGTAGGTAGTCATAAACTGAACCACCGGCGGTTCTTCTGAATCAGCGCTCACACGTTTCTTAGATGTTCCGGGAACGGCAGCTCCAATTGATTCTTCCTGAACATATTCCATTTCCTGGCCGGCATAACCTTCTGCCGTTTCGTCGAAGCCCTCTTCTTCTTCGAGCTCAGCAGCCGCTTTTTTGCGGCGCAGTAGCAGGAAAACCAACAGGGCACCCACCGCCAGGGTTAAGACACACATAACTCCAAGAAGAAGGGTCAGGTTCGATTTTGAGTCTGATGTTTTTTCAGGAGCTTCAGCAATTGTTCCCGGTAGAAGAGTTTCTTCAGTCTGGGCTTCAGGTTTGCTCTCTTCTTGATTGGGTTCATCCCCTTTGCCTTTCTGTTCCTGTGCCTGGGGTTTGCTCTCCGGTTTTATTGCGGGAACCGGGGCCTGTACAAGCAAGGCCAGTTTTTCGATTTCATTGGATTCGATGTTTCCGGGATTCGCAGATAGTGCTTCCAACGCCGGTTCCGCGGCTACGCCAAGGTCTTGCCAGCGTTTGAGGACAAGATTTTCATCACCGTTCCGGCCATAAGAATCTATGATCATCCGCAGGTAATCCGCCTGAAGATCACTCCTCAGATGCTGCGGCGCAGCGTCCGTCCATTGGACAGGCCAGATCAGCCATCCAAGGATGGGAAGGCCCACGATCAAACCGGCTATAAAACCGGCTAATCCGGCATAGAGAGGGTTTTTCAGCCGCTCAAGTATTTTTTCCATCCGTTCACACTCCTACTATGAGGGTTGCCTGTAATACATGCCCTCTGCGTAACAATTTTGATTGCAGGGAGAATGTCAACGGTATGGTTGCAAAAACTATGCCTGGTCTGAAATTACTCCGGGAACCTGTTCCTGAAGGAATGTCTCTTTGCAGGACAGGCATTGAAATTCACGTTTATTCGCGATGACCAGCACCCCGCCGCATCTCGGACACGGCTGCGGAACGGGTTTCTTCCATGAGACAAACTGGCATTGAGGGTAATTGGCGCAGCCGTAGAAAAAGCGGCCTTTACGTGATTTGCGTTCCACCAATTCCCCGCCATCATCGGGACATTTGACACCGATCTTCTCGAGGAAGGGTTCGGTATGCTTGCACGTGGGGTAAGTGCTGCAGGAAATGAATTTTCCGTAACGCCCCCATCGGATGACCAGGTCATTTCCGCAAACCGGGCACGGGCGGTCGATCTTTTCCGGCTCTTCTTTAATTTCCGGCATGTCCTTGCGGGCTTTCTCAACTTCCTGCTCAAACCCGCCGTAGAATTCACTGACAACTTTCACCCAGGGCAGTTCATTGGACGCGATCTTGTCAAGATCTTCTTCCATTGTGGCGGTGAATTGAATATCCACCACATCGGGGAAATGCTCCACCAGCAGGTCTGTCACCAGAATGCCGGTGTCTGTGGGGAACAGGCGTTTACTTTCGCGCACAACATACCCGCGCTGCTGAATGGTGGAGATCGTCGGAGCGTAGGTTGAAGGCCGGCCGATGCCGTTTTCTTCCAGGGCAGCCACCAGGGTGGCTTCGGTGTAACGCGGCGGCGGCTGGGTAAAGTGCTGTTCGGGGATCAAACGGTTAAGGTGCTGTTTCTGCCCTTCTTCCAGTCCGTTGGGGATCTTCTGGTTTTCTTCCTCGTCTTTGTCACGGTCTTCGTTTTTGGCTTCCTCATATACAACAAGGAAACCGGGGAACTTGATCGTCTGACCGGATGTACGGAAAGTGTATTCGTGGGCGGTGGATTTTCCGTCTACTTCCACGGTGACGGTATCATAGACGGCTTCTTCCATCTGGGATGAAACGAACCGCAACCAGATCAACTGGTACAGTTTGAATTGTTCAGGGGTCAACTGATCTTTGACGTCATCCGGCCGGCGTAAAACCGATGTGGGACGGATGGCTTCATGCGCTTCCTGCGCACCTATAGTACGGGTTTTATACTGCGGAGGTGTGGCCGGCAGAAAATCATTGCCGTACATTTCGGTGATGAATTTTCGCACTTCCGATTGAGCCATAGCGGAGACATTGGTCGAATCGGTACGCATGTAGGTGATCAAGCCCACTGTGCCCGCGCCATGTACCGCGATGCCTTCATAAAGCTGCTGCGCCACGGCCATGGTACGCCGGGCAGTAAAACCCAGCTTACGTGAAGCTTCCTGCTGCAATGTGCTGGTTGTAAACGGAGGAGCCGGTTTTCGCCGGCGTTCGCTCTTCTTGATCTTTGAGATCTCGTACGCGGCCTGTTCGATATCGCCGCACAACCCGTTGACGGTCATCTCGTTGGGGAGCTCCGGCTCACGGTCATCAATCCGGTACAGGCGGGAAAGGTATTTTGAGCGCATTCCGGCGGGGGTAAACTCCGCGCCTATCGTCCAGTATTCTTCGGGTTTGAACGCTTCGATCTCACGTTCGCGTTCCACCACAAGGCGCAGCGCCACAGACTGTACACGACCGGCGGATAACCTTCCGCGGACTTTTTCCCACAGCAGCGGAGTCAGGCTGTAACCCACCAACCGGTCAAGGATACGGCGCGCCTGTTGGGCATCCACCAGGCTGGCATCTATTTGACGCGGGTGTGAAAATGCCTCAGCGATCGCTGGTTCGGTGATCTCATGGAACACCACCCGTTTCGAGATCTCCGGTTTCATTTCGGCCGATTCCAGTAAATGCCAGGCGATCGCCTCACCTTCGCGGTCAGGGTCAGTTGCCAGGTAAATTTCTTCGGCATTTTTTGCCAGTGATTTCAGTTCTTTAACGATCTGACGTTTCTCATTGGGTACGCGGTACTTGGGGGCAAAATCATGTTCCACATCAACAGAGAGACTTGAACGCAGCAGGTCACGCACATGGCCAATAGACGCGCGGACGGTATAACCGTGTCCCAGGAATCGGCCGATGGTTTTTGCCTTCGCCGGCGATTCCACGATGACCAGTTTCCCCACGTGCGGACCGGCTTTCTCGGCTACGGATCGTGATGACTTTTTTCCACCAGCCTTAGCCTTCACGGTCTTCGGTGCTCTGGCAGGCCTGGCTACCTTTTCAGGTTTCTCCAGCCCGGCATGGGCATCGGTTGCTCCCATACGGGAGAGTTTAGTTCCGCAGACAGCACATGTTCCCCTGGTGATCGGAGTGCCGGTTACGGTAAATCCGGCTTCCGGATTTTGCATTTCTCTTTTTTCTTTACAACGTACGCAATAAGCTTCCAATGATACAGACTCCACTTACAAAAGTTGCTGATTTCCCTTTTTTTTCAGGAAATCGACGATGAGTTTTACTTTTTGAGTATCCGATTTTTTACACACCAGTAAGGCATCCGGCGTATCCACTACCACGATATCATTCAACCCGATGGCGGCGATGAATTTTCCTGACGGGTTTTCACTGACAATCAGTGAATCCGTAGTGTCTTCAATAAAGACATCCTCCGCGAGATTAATGTTGCCGTTCTCATCCGCCGGGAGCACATCAAACAGCGATTCCCAGCTTCCCACATCGTTCCATCCCAGATTCCTGGCAGGAATACAGGCTACGCGGGAGGCTTTTTCCATAATACCATAGTCAATTGTCTCAGGGACGATCTTTGGCCAGTTTTCCAGAAGCACATCGTGCCGCTTGTCTGTTGGCCAGGCTTTCTGGATACGGTCAATGATCTTGTTCAACTCAGGCATATGGGTGGAGATTTCCTCGAGGATGCGGTCAACCCGCCAGAAGAACATTCCGGAATTCCAGTCATGGTCGCCGCGCTCCATGAATTCACGTGCGAGGTCTTCATTCGGCTTTTCCTTGAACTTCAACACCCGGTAATACGGCAGACCGTCAAACTCGTCCAGCCGGTCACCGCGTTGAATGTATCCGTAACCGGTGGCAGGGTATTGCGGTTCAATCCCCAGGGTGACCAGGAAGCCGTCATTCGCCACTTTTTTGCCGCATTTGATCAGGTGATGAAACCGCGACACATTCTTAATAAAATGGTCCGCCGTCAACACAACCATCACCGCTTCCGGGTCGCGCAATTGAATTGCCTGCGCGGCCAGCGCCACTACCGAGGCCGTGCCTCTGGGCATGGGTTCAAGAAGGAAATTCTCCCACGGGATTTCGGGTTTCTGCCGGCTTAACTCTTTAGCCTGCTCTTCCACCGTGACAATATAGATCTGGTCCGGTGTGAGTATCCCATTCAGCCGCTCAACGGCGATCTGAAAGAGGGTTTTCTCGCCGGAAATAGCCATCATTTGTTTGGGGCGGCTGCGGCGAGACAGCGGCCATAACCGTGTTCCGCCTCCCCCTGCCATAATAACCGCGTATAAATGTTCCATTATTTTTTATCCGCCTGGTAAAGGATACCTTTTTCTTTGACTAATATGTAGTTCATACCGCCAACCTGCCGTACCATACCCTTCAATTCCATCATGGTCAGGGTGGACGTCAGCGCGTCCATACCCCACCCGGTGGAGTTGCCGAGGTCATCAATATGCACCGGTTCATACCCCAGCGCGTCCATGATCTGTTGTTCCCGCGGATCGGCAGGCAGGTCCAGCCTTGCCTGGCGGTATTCCTGAACCTGCTCTATATTGAGGGCGTCCAGCACATCCTTTGGCTCCAGCAACGGGCGGGCTCCCTGCTGGATCAGCCGGTTGGTGCCTTTGGACTGGTTGGCATAAATGCTGCCGGGCAGCGCGAATACGTCCCGCCCCTGCTCTGCCGCGAAGGTTGACGTGATCAGCGCGCCGCTGGTGGTCCCCGCCTCTATCACCACCACCACGCGCGACAATCCGGAAATAATGCGGTTTCGCGGCGGGAAATTATTGCTCTCCGGCGGTGTTCCGGGCGGGTAATCGCTGATCACCGCGCCGTTTTCGGCAATTTCTTCCGCCAGTTTGCGGTGCTCCGGAGGGTAGATCCGGTCAACGCCGCTGCCCAACACGGCAATGGTACGCCCACCGTGTTTCAGGGTGGTCTGATGCGCCGAAGCGTCAACGCCCCGCGCCAGCCCGCTCACCACGGTGACGCCGTGGCGGGCCAGCAGTTCCGCCAGTTCTTCGGTCACCTGACGGCCGTATCCGGTCATCCGGCGGGTTCCCACAATGGCAGCCGCCCATTCATCCTGAACGGTCAGCTCACCCAGAGTGTATAAAACCGGAGGAGGCTGGTCAATCTCTTTCAACCTCCGGGGGTAATTCTCGTCATTCCAGGTCAACATGTGGATCCCGGCTTTTTGGATGTTCGCCAGTATCCGTTCCAGATCGATCTGTTTTTTGACCTGGTGTAAATTCTCAATGATCTTCGGGGTCAGTCCGGCTTCCGTCAGTTGACTGGCCGGCGCGTTCCACGCGGTTTGCAGATCAGGAAACGCCTGCAACAATCCCCGAAATCGGACGGCGCCTATCCCCCTGACGTATGTGAAGCCTATCCAGTAGATCCGGTCATCCATT
Source organism: uncultured Leptolinea sp. (assembly GCA_964404415.1). Classification (GTDB taxonomy): domain Bacteria; phylum Chloroflexota; class Anaerolineae; order Anaerolineales; family Anaerolineaceae; genus Leptolinea. The sequence goes on from CAYOKC010000009.1 coordinate 41,124, forward strand.
GCCGGTTATGTCACTCCCACTCGGGTGGTTTGACAACCATCTGTTTCGCGGGTATGTCGACCTTGATTATCACAGAATCAATCGCGGGAAGAAGGATCTCTTTGCCGGCAGGATCGGCGATCACATACACATCATTCGCGCCGGTTTCCATGATCTCGGCAACAGTGCCGATCTCGGTGCCATCTTCCAGAACAGCTTTCAAACCCACTAACTGGTGATGGTAATACTGCCCTTCAGATAAGGGAGGCAACTCATCGATGCGGACAAAGACCTCGAGATTCGTCAACTGGGCTGCTTCCTCGCGGTTTCGAATTCCGTCCAGCGTGATCAGAACATTGGTGTTAAAAGGCCTGGCCCCGCTGATCTTGCGGGGAGAATGGTCAGCCCCAAGATAGATCACCTTACCACGTGTGATCCGTTCGGGAAAATCGGTGGTGATACCCAGCACGATCTCACCGGTGACTCCGTGGGCGCGCTGAAGCTTACCTATCAAAACATATTCAGGCTCACCCCGCTGGGGCGAGCCTGTTCTGTTATTTCGTCCTGGCATCCGGGTAGTCATATCCGGACTAACGCGGCTCAATTACGTCCAATGATGCCTGCTTCCCTTCGCGGGCAGCAGAGACACGCAATAAAACGCGCATGGCATTGGCAACACGGCCGCTTTTTCCGATGACCCGTCCCATATCGTCTTTGGCCACATGCAACTCAAGGCGGATCTTGCCGCCTACCCGTTCCTGTGTCACCTTGACCTGGTCTGGATCATCAACCAGTGATTTGGCGATGTAATCAATTAAGTCTTTCATGGTCTCCCCATGAACAGCCATTCATTTCCGGAGAAAACAACCTGAAAACTAGGCAGCTTTCACAGTGGTTTTGGGGCTGACAACGCGGGCTTCATGCGCTGCCTTGGCTTCTGCCAGCAGGGCTTCCTGTGATTCACCGGCTTTGAGGCGGGCGAAACGGGCAGTCAGACCAACGCTGTTGAACAGTTTGACAACGGATTCACTCGGCTGGGCGCCTTTCAGCATCCAATCGTAAACACGGTCTTCTTTGATATCCAGGGTGAAGGGTTCAGTGCGGGGATTGTAGGAACCCAGGATCTCAATGAAGCGGCCATCGCGGGGGGCTTCTTTATCAGCAACGATCACACGATATGTGGCCTGGCCCTTGAGGCCGGTACGGCGAAGACGAATACGAACCATCGAAAAATCTCCTTATTCGGAACTTAAAAAAGTGATACAGAGGTTCAGGGCTTGCCTGCTTCAGGTGAGGAGCGCTGAAGGGGTGCGCTACCATCTGCAGGGGCAAAATTACCCGAATAATCTGGGTAGACCCCTCCCGCCTGTTTTTTGCAGCGTTTTCATCAGTTTCTGCGCTTCCCTGAAGTTCTTCATTACCCGGTTTACTTCCATCACTTCAACCCCAGAGCCTCTGGCAATGCGCCGGCGGCGGCTGGCGTTCAGGATATCCGGATCCCGACGTTCTTCACGGGTCATCGAGCTGATGATCGCTTCTGTCAATTTTAATTGCTTTTCCGCTTCCTGGGGAGGAACTTGCTGGGCAGCTTTTCCCAGATTTCCCGGAAGCATGTCAAAGATCTGCGAAATCGGACCAAGTTTGCGGATCTGCTTCATCTGTGAAGCAAAATCCTCCAGCGTAAACTTGCCGGACATCATTTTTTCAGCCTGTTGTTTGGATTCATCCAGGTCAAAAGCCTGTTCGGCTTTTTCGATCAACCCGATGACATCACCCATACCCAGGATGCGCGAAGCCAACCGGCGCGGGTCGTAGGCTTCAAGGGCTTCGATCCCCTCACCCACACCCAGATATTTGATGGGCACACCGGTGACGCTGCGGATTGAGATCGCCGCACCGCCGCGGGAGTCGCCGTCCATCTTGGTGAGGATCAGACCGGAGAGCGAAACGGTATCACGGAAGCCTTCCGCGATGTGCAGCGCTTCCTGACCGATCATGGAATCGACCACCAGAAGAGTGTCTGCCGGGGTCACCTTTTTGGTGATGGCCTTCAACTCTTCCATCAGGGTTTCGTCCATTTGTGAACGGCCGGCGGTATCCACGATCAAAATAGAATACCCGCCTTTTGCGCCCTGTTCATAGGCTTTTTGTACCAGCACCGGAGGTTTCAACGCGGGGTCATGGTAAACATCCACCCCCACCTTTTCACCGAGCGTGACCAGTTGCTGCACGGCAGCCGGGCGGTACGGATCCGCCGCGGCCAGCATCACACGCTCGCCCTGCGAACGCATTATGCGGGCTAATTTGGCAGCGGCCGTGGTTTTACCGGAGCCCTGTAAACCAACCAGCATAATCACCCGGGGCTTTTCACCGGTCAGGTTCAAGCGTTCCGGCTCGCCCAGGGTGGAGATCAACTCTTCATGTACGATCT
>CAYOKC010000010.1:0-28072 GCA_964404415.1 uncultured Leptolinea sp.
CCCGCCTTTTCCTGCGCACGCTGGAATTCTACTGGCAGGAAGGCCACACCGCGCACGCCACCCAGCAGGAAGCGGAAGAAGAAACCCTGCGCATGCTGGATGTGTACGCCGACTTCGCTGAGAAGGAAGCCGCCGTTCCGGTGATCAAAGGCCGCAAGAGCCCCACGGAACGCTTTGCCGGCGCCAAAGAGACCTATTCAATTGAGGCCATGATGGGTGATACCAAAGCCCTGCAGGCTGGCACCTCGCACTTCCTGGGGCAGAATTTCGCCAAAGCCTTTGATATTCAATACCTAGACCTCAATAACACGCTGCAGCACGTCTGGACGACCTCCTGGGGCCTTTCCACGCGGTTTGTAGGCGCCATCATCATGGCACACGGTGACGATCAGGGTCTGGTGCTCCCTCCGCGCCTGGCGCCCTTCCAGGTGGTCATTGTGCCCATCTACAAAAACGATGCCGAGCGCGCCGCGGTTATGCCCGTGGTGGAAAAAATGAAGGGCGAACTCTCCGCTTTCCGCGTGAAAGTGGACGACCGCTCTGAAGTCACACCCGGATTCAAATTCAATGACTGGGAACTGCGCGGCGTACCGCTGCGTATCGAAGTGGGCCCCAAAGATGTGGAAAAAGGTTCCTTTGCCATGGCGCGCCGTGATATCCCCGGCCGCGACGGCAAGACCTTCGTGCCGCAGGAAGGCGCGGCAAAGACCGTGGCCGATATGCTGGATCAGATCCAGAACGGCATCTACCAGAAAGCCCTCAACTTCCGCAAGGATCATATCTTTGACCCGAAAACCTATGACGAACTGAAAGAGGTTATGGGTACCGGCTGGGCGTATTCCTGGTGGTGCGGTGACGGCGCCTGTGAGGCGAAAGTCAAAGAAGATACCAAAGCCACAACCCGCAACATTCCGTTGGAACAGGAAGGCGGCACTGGCAAGTGCATCGTCTGCGGGAAACCGGCTCATGAGAAGGTTTATTTCGCTCGCGCGTACTGATCTATGCCGGCGGTAGAGCTTTCACGATTAAGAAAACAAGCAGAAGAACTGGCAGGCTGCTTTTCACAGCCTGCCGATTTTCGCCGGCTGCTATTAGACCGGCTGGAATTCTACGCGGACCGTGTTACCCGAAAAGGGGATATGGTCAGACCGGCGCCGTTGATCCCCCGTTATGGAGTTCCACCGCTTTTTCTTCAGTCCTTGGAACAGGCGCTGCAGAAACCCGCGGAAGATTCTCCCATGGACGCGCTCACGCTGGCGGAGGAACTGTGGGGAGAATCGTACCTGGAGCCGAAGATCCTGTCAGCATCATTGATCGGGTTAGCCGCGCGAAAGGAACCACGTGCCGCCGCCGAATACCTGGTGCGCTACTGTACCCCGCAGGAAAACCCTCTGGTGCAGGAAGCCCTGTTGCAGCGCAGCGGCAACCCGTTGCGCGAAGCCAGCCTTCAAGTATGGTTTGACCTGGTGGAGCGCTGGGTCAATTCTGAATTGCTATCTCAGCAATTGATCGGTTTCCGGGCGTTGCAGGGGTTGATCGAAGACCGCGATTTTGAGAACCTGCCGGTGGTTTTCCGGTTGTTAACCAACCCGGCGGAGACGGCGAACCGGTCAACGCTGCATGAACTGGAAAAATTGATCATCCTGCTGGCAAGGCGCTCATCTGTGGAAACTGTCTTTTTTCTGCGGCAGTGCTACAACCGTTCTGGCAACGTTATGCTTGCCCGCCTGATCCGCAAATGTTTACCCGAGTTTCCCGCGGATATGCAGAGCAGCCTGCGTAAAGTTATACAGGATCAAACGGGCCGCTGATAATATTTGGCAGGATTTCTGGTATAATTTCCAACTTGACTGGTCCGATTTGCGGTTCGAAAGGGCTGCGAATCAGGAGACCTGCATAATAAATTCAGGAGCAGATGTCACATGATTACAAAAGAAGCAAAAACAAAACTTATTGACACGTATCACCAGCACGAAGGTGATACCGGCTCGGCCGAAGTGCAGATCGCCATTTTGTCGACCCGCATTTCCCAGCTTACCGAGCACCTGCGCAGCAACAAGCAGGATCACTCTTCCCGCCGCGGTCTGTTGAAAATGGTTGGCCACCGCCGCCGTTTGCTGGCTTACCTGCGACGCAAAGATTACAACCGCTACGTAACCATCACCACAAAACTGAATATTCGCCAGAAGTAAAGTGAACGTGAGAGCAGGCAGCGGTCTAACAACCAATGCCTGCTCTCTTAAACCTTTTTAGGCTCGCCGGTTGGGAATTGAAACTCGTTGAGGACTGTGTCCTCCCCGGCTTTCAGTCCCTGACAGGCGGGAAAAGGAAAGAAAAATGACACCAACTGTCAAACAATATACCGCCATTGTTGGCGGTAAACCGGTTACATTCGAAACCGGAAAACTGGCCGCGCAGGCCGGTGGAGCCGTCACCATTACACTGGGTGACTCCATTATTTTCGCCGCCGCCACCATGGGGCAGGAACCGCGTGAAGGGCAGGATTTCTTCCCCCTGACCGTGGAATATGAAGAACGTATGTACGCCGGTGGCCGTATCCCGGGTTCCTTCTTCCGGCGTGAAGGCCGCCCCAGCCAGGAAGCCATTCTGGTTTCCCGCCTCACCGATCGCCCGCTGCGCCCGTTATTCGATCAGTCCATGCGCAACGAAGTACAGGTCATCATGTTCTCCATGTCTTCCGACGCCGAGAACCCCCTGGATGTCCTGGCTATCAACGCTGCTTCCGCGGCTGTGATGATTTCTGATATCCCCTGGGCCGGCCCCGTTGGCGCTGTGCGCATCGGGCGGGTTGACGGCAAATTGATCGTCAATCCCACCTATCCTGAACTGGAAAAATCCGACCTGGACCTGCGCATCGCCGGTACGCGCGACGCCATCCTAATGGTGGAATGCGGATCCGATGAGGTCTCTGAAGCGGATATGGTTGCCGCCCTGACCTTTGGACACGAATCTCTTCAGCCTCTGGTTGAAGCTCAACTGGAGATGGCAAAAGAGGTTGGTAAGGCCAACCGGGTTGTCCCCCTGTTCCCCCTGGAAGAATCCGTTGTTGACGAAGCGTATGCCAAGGTGGCGCCCGCTCTGGTGGCTGCGCTGGATGCCCCGCATACAAAGGCCGAACTGAACGCGGCTGTTGACAAAGCCAAAGCTGACCTGGTTGTTGAAGCCGGGGAAGATACTGAAAAAGCTAAAAAATATAAAGAAGCGTTTGAAGAAGTGTACAAACGCGTAGTCCGCGAACGCATTTTGAAACTTGGCAAACGCCCCGATGGACGCGCCCTCACCGAGATCCGCCCCATCTGGTGCGAAGTCGGCATCAGCCCGCGCGCCCATGGCTCAGGCCTTTTCACCCGCGGCGAGACCCAGGTTCTTACCCTGGCCACCCTCGGCACCCCCAAGGAAGCTCAGGAACTGGATAACCTCTCTCCGGTTGATTCCAAACGCTATATGCACCACTACAACTTCCCGCCGTATTCCACCGGCGAGGTTAAAATGCTGCGCGGGCAGTCACGGCGTGAAATTGGTCACGGTGCGCTGGCCGAACGCGCGCTCGTCCCCGTCATCCCGGCGGAAGAATCCTTCCCCTACACCCTGCGCCTGGTTTCTGAGGTTTTGGCCTCCAATGGTTCATCCTCAATGGCTTCCGTTTGCGGTTCCACACTGGCCCTCATGGATACCGGTGTTCCGATCAAATCCCCTGTAGCCGGTGTGGCTATGGGTTTGATCAAGGAAGGCGATGAATACCAGATCCTGACCGATATCCAGGGGTTGGAAGACCATCTGGGCGACATGGACTTCAAAGTGGCAGGTACCGAAGCCGGTATTACCGCCCTTCAGATGGACATCAAGATCTCCGGCATCACTTCTGAGATCATGGCGACCGCTTTATCTCAGGCCCGTGTTGCCCGCCTGTTCATCATCGGGAAGATCACGGAAGTCATTCCTGAACCCCGCAAAGAATTAAGCCGCTTCGCGCCGCGCATCACCATCATTAAAGTTCCTGTTGACAAGATCGGTGCCATCATCGGACCCGGCGGCAAGAATATCCGCAGCCTGCAGGAAGAGACCGGCACAAAGATCGATATCGCGGATGACGGCACGGTTTACATCGCTGCCATCGATGGCGCCGGTGAAGCCATTGCGCGCGAACGCATTGAAGGTTTGACCGAAACCCCCGAACTTGGCCGTATCTATACCGGTAAGGTTGTCCGTATTGCCGATTTCGGTGCATTCGTACAGATCCTGCCCGGTGTTGACGGTATGGTACACATCAGCCAGCTCGACTCCGAGCGTGTGAATAAGGTGGAAGATGTTGTTCAGATGGGCGATGAATTGACCGTGATGGTCACCGGCATCGACCCGCAGGGCAAGATCCGCCTGTCACGCCAGGCTGTACTCGAAGGCTGGACTGTGGAAGAAGCAGCGGAACATGACCGCAAAGGCCGCCCGAGCGGCGACCGCAACGGCGGCGGTGACCGCGGCCGGTCCGGTGGAGGGCGCAGTTCCTACGGCGGACGCAGCGGCGATCGCGGCGGCGACCGTGGTGGTGACCGCGGACATTCACGAAACTAGGTTTATTTGTTGGTTGGCAGGCTGTCCATAGCGGGCAGCCTGTTTTGTTTTAACGCGCAAGCTGAAGAAAGATTAAATGAGAGCTGCTTATCTGGCGTGTATCCGGTAAGAAAAGTAGGGGCAGGTTATTAACCTGCCCCTACCTGTCGCGAAATTGACTTAACAGAAATTATAGAAAAGACAAAAAGTAACCAGTGTTAATCATTTACCAATTATCGACAGAAAATTCTCATTCCCCCGGAAGGAGCACAGCTTTTTCCTGCCCACGGCGTGAGAGTAGAAAAATCGCGAGCCAGATGAGATACACAAAATACATACCATAATACGTGGCCCTGTCCCATATATGGTCGATGCTGAGGAAAACCAACAACCATGACAGCACCACCATGGCCAGCAACACAATATTATGGAAGGCGGGGTGTCTTTTCCAGCCGCAGATGATATAAAGCACAAATGGAAGCAGGAAGATCATCTGTTCGTACGATACACCGGTGGGATGGAAAAGGAACAGCGCGCCTGTACCCACGCTTAACAGTTCAATGCTGGTGCACCGGTTCTGCCACCAGCGGACTAACTGCCAGCCGATCAGCGATCCAACAAGGATCACCAGCAGGGCGTAAAGCGCGGTGTGAAAACCGGCGGGGAAGAGTTTAATCAGCGGAGTGACGATCACCTGTCCGCCCGTATACGCCGGATAGCGGTGGATCAAAGAGACCCATTCGGTGATCCATCCCGGAGAAATAAGGAAGCTCATGGTCAAAAATGTAAGGATGCCAGAGAGAAAGCCGGCCAGGAAACGCCAGACTTTTTTGCGATAGGCTAATAGAAGGAACACCAGTATGTAAAAGGCGGAAAACTGGGGTTTGACCGTAGCCCAGGCGAACAGAAACCCCAGAATGAGCGGCTCCGCTTTCTGATGCCCTGTCATCCCGGGCAGACGCCCTGCAACCAGCAGAATTATGCAGATGACGGCAATATTCATGTTGCCCAGCATCAAGCCAAATGTCAGCGGATACAGGAGGAAGAGGTTGGAAAGCGCGATTGGCGATACTCCGCGAAAGGCGTAGATCAGACATATGGGAAAGCAAAGTATCCAGAATGACAACCATGCGGCATACGCCAGACGGATGGTCATCAATGACAGGGGGAATACAGGCAGCAATCCGTAAGGCGGGTAGACATAACGTAACTGGTCTTCGCCCGGCCGGGCCAGGTGTTTGAGAATGGCCATCTGGCTCTGTTCACCAACGGTATTGGCATAGGGCGAGCCATTTTCCACAGTGACTTGCCGCGCGGCGACATAATATATATAAAAATCTGTCCCGGGGATGTTGGTCTCCGTGGCCGTATAGACAGAAAAGGTGAGCAGGCTGAAAAGGATCAGACCGATAAACGTTAATACCGGCCAACTGTTCAAGGCTGCCGTCAGGCGGCTTTTTAGGATCATGATCTGTCCTGAATGTCATCAGCCAGAGCCGCGAGGGCGGCCTGAGCGCTGGTTATCTGAACTTCCTGCCAGCCGTCTTCGGTGGTCATTTTCTTGAGGTGCCGCAAAACCTCCTCCCGGCTGACCGCATCCAGAAGGTTAAACCGGCGGCGGATGCGCGCGGGACGGCGCGAAAGAATATCATCCCAGATTTCTTCAAGGTAATGTGACATTATTTGACCTGATTATGATAGTTTATTAGCCGGTTGGCTTATCCGGCTCGTAATGCAAGTTAATCATATCAAGGAATGCGTCCACTACTCGAGGGTCAAACTGAATTCCCTTATTTTCAAGCAGATATTTTGCTGTTGTTTCCTGTGACCATGCCGGGCGGTATGGCCGGTCGCTGGTCAACGCGTCCCATACATCGACCACGGCAAATAAACGGGCGGAAAGTGGAATTGACTCGCCCTGCAATCCGTGCGGATACCCGGATCCATTCCAGCGCTCATGATGGTAATACGGAATTTCCAACGCGTTACTGAGGAAAGGGATACCTTTTAACAAATTGTAGGCGAATACCGGGTGCTTTTTCATGATCACCCATTCTTCCTCAGTCAATTTTCCCGGCTTTAAAAGGATGCCATCCGGCACTCCCATTTTGCCAATATCATGCAGAAGCGCGCCATTACGGAAATGTTCAAGGGCTTCGCCTTCGAATCCGAACCGGCTCGCCATATCAAGAGCCATTTGGACCACACGGTCAGAGTGGCCGCGGGTTTCTTCATCCCTCAGCTCCAACGCGTTCGCCCATCCTTTGATGGTGGATAAATACGCTTCCTGGAGTTCTTTGTTCCTGGTTTGCAGAACTTCAACCAGTTCGGTTTTTTCAATTCCTACGGCTGTCTGCGTGATCAACGCGTTGAAGTAACTGAGCCATTCGTCATCGATATTCACCTGTGAAGTAAAGGCTGCCTCTATTATGCCTTTACGTTTATCCCCGACAAGAATGGGGGCAATATATAAAGTTTGAATATCTATATCAGATAATTTCTCCCACAGGATATGGTCTTCAATATTGGATGAGTATAAGCAGCCAGAGCCGTCTTCATTATGGTCATGAATGCGCCTGTGGTGAATATCATTTTTTGCGCAATTATATTTTTTATCCGACACATAGGCTTTGGACAGTCTGACCCTGGTTGATTGCGGATGGTAAATATGAACCGAGACCGCGTCCGCTTTCAGCTCATTCTTGAACTGGTCCAGGATAACCTGAATGACTGCCTTCAGGTTATTGCCAGACAAAATAGCTGTATCAATTCTGCGCAAACTGGCCAGCTCTTCAATTTTCTTTTGCTGGGTCAGTTCGACTTCCTTATTCCTTGAAATATCCGTCACCACAGCCAGGCTGCCGGAAAATTCATTTTCCTCATCTACCAACCGCTGGGGGGAGATCAATACAGGTAACTCGTCACCGTTCTTTTTCAACAAAACGGTTTCGTACGAATGTTGGAATCCATCTTCCCGAGTAGTCCATTGCAGGGCTGTTTGGGGTTTCTCGTTTTCCGAGATGAATTTCAGATAATATGATCCGGTGATCTCATCGATGGAATAGCCCAGCATTTCACTGATCTTGGGATTGGCATATTTCACAATCCCATACTCATCGAGCATTAATAAGCCCTCATTCATTGTCTCCACAAGGTGACGATATTTCTTTTCGTTAGCCTGAAGGGCTTTTTCGCGATTCTGAACCGCTGTTCGCATACTGGTCACGCTTTCCACCAGACTTTGAATGTCAGGGTCGGTGGAAGTCGCAATAGATTTTGAGAAAGAGTGAGAGTAATCACCTTTTGCTACCAGGTGAACCTCTTTTTTCAGAGTATTTAGAACTTTTAAAATAGTATTTGCGGATAAACTACCAATAAAACCCAGGATTAATATGAGTAGAGAGGCGATGACCAAATTCTCTTTTATTGTGGATAAAAGAATTGTCTTCAATTCACTCTGCTTCATCAATACGAGGATCTTGCCAATATTTTGACCTTCATAATCCAGGCTGTGGATCGCGGCTACAGTATCGATACTATCAATATCCGGAAAATCCCCAGTCCATTCATCCTGGAGACTGTCAATCCGGGTACGGAAACTCTCAGGAACATTCCTGATATCCAGACTTTCGCCCTCCCGGCTGTACAATTTCCCGTTGTTGCTTACAAAAAAACCGCGGCCGCTATCACCGAATTCTATGTCAAAAATTTCTTCCAGCAGTGATGTGATATTTATTGTTCCCCGAACTACACCCATGAAACTGGCCGGGGTACCATTTTTATACACAGGAACGGCAATGTTTAATGCCCAATAGTGACTGCTTTCATCATACAAAGGAGAACTGATATATACCTTGCCGGATGCCGCTTGCTGCCACCACTCCTCATCCGCCTGCCAGTAATCGGTGGTACGGTTTGACATGGCAACGTTGAAGCCCTGTTTATCCGTGATGAACATTTCCACTTCAGATGGTTCTGTGGACTGAAGATCACGCAGATACTGACTTAATAAGGTACTTTCAATGCTGCCTTTGAGGATTTCCGCGCTGGCTGCTTCCATGCTCCAATCGCGATCGATAACACCTGACCGCTCTTCCACCAGACTGGCATGAGACTCACGGTAAAAATCGTTTGCTGATTCCAATTCCTGCTGTGTATAAGGAGATGATGCGATCAACCGCAACAGGCTGAATTCCTTTTCAATCTTGCTCATCACAATATCATGCGTTTTCCCGGAGATCAGATAAATCTTTTCGCCGGCATTTTGGGTGAGGGTATTGGAAATAACAAGTAGATTGATCACGGTTGAGATGCCAATCGAAAGCCCCACACTGGCAACAACAATCGCGATGATCTTCTTTTGGATCCCAGAAATTTTTATTTTTTGTAGATTTTTCATCGATAGGATTGATCCACCAGTCTACTTGTAATTAGCGATCGATGATCCACTGACGTACCCATCATTTTCATTACTACATATTTTTACAGATTCCTTGATTTATGACAAGAAAAATAGTGTAAATAATGTAAACCAAAGAAAAACTGCCCGGAATTTTTCCGGGCAGTTTTGATGGATTGATGAAAGAAAAACCGCTTTATTCTTCTTTTTTCGCGGCCAGTTCTTTTTGGCGGGCTGCGACAATTTCAGCGGTGATATTGGGCGGAACCACTTCGTAGTGGTCCAGTTCCATATCGAACACGCCGCGGCCACCGGTCATTGAGCGCAACTGGGTGGTGTAGCGCAGCATTTCCACCAGCGGCACATGCGCGGTGACGGTCGATTTACCGCCTTCAGTATCCATACCCTGCACGCGGGCGCGGCGGGTATTCAGGTCGCCGATGACATCACCCATGTTGGATTCAGGAACGGTGATCTTGGCCACCATAATGGGTTCCTGGAGGACAGGGCTGGCATCGTGGAACGCCTGTTTGAAGGCTTCGCGGCCGGCAATTTCGAAGGCGATCGGTTTGGAATCCACAGGATGTTCCTTGCCGTCAAACACAGAGACGCGTACACCGGAGATGGGGTAACCGGCCAGGGCGCCTTCTTTCATTATGCTGAGGATACCCTTCTGGATGGAGGAGCTGTAGCTCTGAGAAACAGCGCCACCAAAGACATCCCGGAACCGCCGGTCTGTTTCTTGTGGCGGTAGGTGGCTTCGGCTTTCTTGTTGCAGGCTTCCTTGTACGGAACTTTCGGTTCATGAACGGCAAGGTTGACCTGGAACTTGGATGTGGCGCGCCGGATGGCAACATCAATATGCTGATCGCCCATGCCGGTCAGAATGGTCTGCAATGTTGTTTGATCGTTGTGCCATGAAAGGGTGAGGTCTTCTTCACACAGGCGGGTGAGGGTAGGACTGATTTTGGTGCTGTCGGCCTGGGTTTTCGGGAAGACGGCCACCTGGAACAGGGCCTTCGGGTATGAAGGCAGCGGCAGGGTCAACGGGTGGGTTTTGGCGGAAAGGGTGTTGCCGGTTGATGTTTCGGTCAATTTCGGAACAACACCGATATCACCGCAGTGGAATACTTTGGTGGCGATGGTTTCTTTGCCGCGGGCAACGCTCAGCGTGCCGATGCGTTCTTCAATTCCCTTGTTCTGGTTCCAAACATGGGAATCAGATGCCAGTGTGCCGGAATACAGGCGGAAGAAGGTCTGCTTGCCAACAAACGGGTCGGCTGTGGTCTTCCAGATATACGCGGCCAATGGGCCGGCATCGGAAGCTTTTAGTTCTTCCGCGTTGTCTTTGTTCTGGGCGGTTACCATGGGAATATCAGCCGGTGAAGGCATATAGGCAACGATGGCATCCAGCAGGGCGCCAATGCCATTTTCAACACCCAGGGCTCCGGCAAAAGCCGGGATAAAACCGCCGGAGTGAACCATGCTGCGCAGGCCGCGCACCACTTCTTCTGAAGATAATTCACCGCTTTCGAGGTATTTTTCGAGCAGGGCGTCTTCACCTTCAGCGGCGGCTTCCACCAGAACGGTGCGGGCGGTTTCGGCATCATCTTTCAATTCAGCCGGAATATCGACGACGGTTTTGCCATCGCCTTTCAGCGCTTTCATATTGATCAGGTCGATCACACCCTGGAAAGAGGCTTTTTCACCCCAGGGAAGCTGGACGGGAATAACGCGTGTGGACGAAAATTCCTGAACACTGGTCAGGGCTTTCGTGAAGTTCGCGTTCTCGCGTTCCATCTTATTGATCACAACGAAGCGGGGGAGGTTCATCTGGTCACAATACTGCCAGGTGATTTCCGTCCCAACTTCCAATCCAGCGACCGAATCGACCAGGACCACCACGCCATCCGCAACGCGCAGTGCCGAGATCACTTCGCCGACAAAGTCGGTGTATCCCGGAGTATCCAAAAGATTGATCTTGTGGTCTTTGTATTCCACCGGAATTACTGAGGTGGAAAGTGAAATCTTGCGCCGGATTTCTTCTTCTTCAAAATCGGAAACAGTGGTGCCATCTTCAACTTTGCCGATGCGGGTTGTGGCACCGGAAAAGTGAAGTGCAGCTTCGGCAAACATGGTCTTGCCGGCACCGCTATGTGAAACCAGCGCAATGTTGCGGATCGATTCAGTCGTATACTCTTTCATGAACGAACCCTTCCGAAGAAAAAAATGAACTGATACAGCGCGATAATTTTAGTTGACGTAAAGGTTTCTGTAAAGCGGACGAATGTCAGGTAAATTACAGGAATACTGCGTGTAGAATGAGTACCTACGGCGCTGGAATCAGGAAGAATACGTTTGTTGACGGCTTTCTACTTTTTCGGGTTCCGAATATACCGGTGAGTTTTCAGCGTAGCTAGAATATCAGCCGACAACCCCCCGGCATCACTGCAGACCAGGTTGGCCGCCACGTGACGCGGTTTACGCATCCCCGGAATGACGGTGCTCACATCCGGGTTGCTAAGGATGAAGCGCAGCGCCAGCTCTGAAAGGGTCATTCCCGCAGGCAGGATGGTTCTCAACCGGTCAACCCGATCTAACGTATCTTTCAATTTTTCGGCGGTGAAGTAGGTGTTCCGCCAGTCACCCTCCGGCCAACGAGATTCGGGGGTCAGCGTTCCGGTCAGGCTGCCCTCGTCAAAGGGCACGCGGGCAATAACCGCCACATTATGCTCGCGGCAGGCCGGGAACAACTCGTCTTCCGGATTCTGGTCAAAGATGTTGTAGACCACCTGCACGGAATCCAGCAGGCCGGTTTGAACAGTACGGATACCGTTCCACGGCTGACCGCGGTTGATACTGACGCCCACGGCACGCACCAGTCCCTGGCGTTTCATGTCATTCATGCTATTCGCCCAGCGGCTGTCTTCCGCCCAGGCGTCCTGCCAGAAATGGAATTGGATCAGGTCCATGGACTGGATACCCAGGTTTTCAAGACTCTTATGGACGAATTCCTTGATATGATCCGGTGGGAAGCAATCTTCCAATTTTGAATCAGGTGTCACCGGGTTCTTCGGAGGAATTTTTGTAGCGGTAAATAACTGTTTCCCGGGATTGGTTTTAAGAAGCTGCCCCAGTAATCCTTCGCTGTGGCCATTGCCGTAAATATACGCCGTATCAAAGAAGTTGCAGCCCTGGTCAACCGCCGCTTGAAGGGATGTCAGTGATTCCGCGTCGTCCGATTCTGTCCAACCGCCCATTCCCCACATGCCATAACCGATTTCACTCACCTGCCAACCGGTACGTCCAAATTGCCTGTATCTCATGCGGACCTCTGTTTTCTTTAATAACCGTCCGGGAAATAATATCAGAGTTATACCGGCGGCCGGACGTATTACCGGTACAATGTGTTTATGTTTGACGATCTCTACCGCTGGTTCGCGTTGAATCTTCGTTATTTTGGCAAGCCGCCCTGGGATACCGGCCAGTCACCACCTGAGTTAATGGACTTCATTCAAACCCACCCGGCAGGCAGTGCGCTGGATCTGGGCTGCGGCACAGGGACAAATTGCCTGACCCTGGCGGAAGCCGGCTGGCAGACCACCGGCGTTGACCTCGCCTGGAAAGCGCTGCGTAAAGCACGCACCCGGTTCACAGCCCGCGGACTTACGGGGGATTTTCATGCCGGCAGTGTGGTGACATACAAAGCAGTCATTGACACATTCGATCTGGTGCTGGATATCGGTTGTTTTCATAGTCTGACTGATTCGGCGAGGACAGTTTATACCGGAAATGTAGTTAAGTGGTTAAAACCCGGCGGCCATTTTTTGATCTACGGCCATAGAAGCTGGCCAGGCAGGCCAGACCCAACACGGCTGACAGACCAGGATATTGACCGCTTTACATCAGAGCTAATTCTCGACTCCCGGAAAGACTGCTCCGATCGCTGGGGGCGTGAAACGGTTTGGCTGTTATTTAGAAAACCCGGCCAATAAATTTCTCCATACGCCAGGCCGATTCCTCCACGTGACGCATGATGCCCTTCTCGTCACGGTAAGACCAGCGCCCGGCTTCATGGGCCACCACCCGGTACCCCAGACGAGCGTACAGCCTGCGGGCGGAGTAATTTGTTTTTCCCACGTTCAGGGTGACCCAGGAGAATTTGCGATTAAACAGGTCTTCTTCCATTACGGCCATCATGCGCGTACCCAGCCCGCCACCCCGGTAGGGAGGGCGGATGCGGAAGGCATACATATACGCGCGTGACCGTCCGTTTGCCAGTTCGGTGCGTTCCGCGTTCAATTGAACAAATAGTTGACCGATGATGCCGGTTCCGGGTTTATCTGCCACCCATAATATGGATGACCCGATTTGCGACCGCTCAAATTCCATCAGGTACACGTCACGGTATTTGGTGTACTCGCCGTCCCATTCCAACGCGGGAAGGTCAGTTTTGATCATCTTCCGGATAATGATATCGTCAACGGTAGACTGTGTCTGTTCTGGCATTTGTATCATAGATCATTCCGTGCGGTCTTTTTCCAGTTGAAGGAGAAGCTGTTTCAATAGAGTTTCCTCTTCATCCGGCGTGGTGATTTTTCCCGTCAGCCATCCGGCGCGCAGCGAATCCAGAATGGACCGGTATGCCGGACCCCGGGGGACGCCCATTTTTTGTAGGTGACGCCCGGTTATGGAGGGTTTAATGGTTTTCCATTCGGCAAGGTACCGGTGGATTTCAGCGGTGCCCGGAATATCAGGTTCCAGCATCAAAATCGCGCCCAGCAGGTTCTCCGGGAAGGCATCCAGATATTTGACAATGTCGACCACAGACATATCGGCCAATTGACCCATTCCTGACTTCAGGCGCGCCGCGGCTTCCAGTGTGCCGCTGATGCCCTGGGGCAGCTTTAACCGCTGACAGGCGCTTTCGAGTTTTACCGGGTCGTAACGGAATAAGAGCGCCAGCCAGTAGAGATCATGGGGAATAATTCCATCTTCCAATTTTTCAGGGGATCTTATCAGACTATCCCAATCGCGGATCTGGTCTTTTCCCCAGGTCAATCCTGGAAGGATGGCTTCCAACAGGTTCAATTCTTCCAACCGCTGAAACACAGCAGGCGGATCATCTTCCTGGAAGATCAGGTTGAATTCGTGGCGGATGCGGTCACCGGAAACCTGACGCAAGAGATCGCCGGCTTCCTGGATCAAGTCAAGGGTGCGTGCTTCCATGTGAAAATGGAAGCGCTGCTCAAACCGGGCCGCGCGGAGCATGCGGGTGGGGTCATCCACAAAGGAGAGGGAGTGCAGCACGCGGATACGTTTCTGCCGTAGATCAGCCAGACCTCCCCAGAAATCATACAGTTCCCCGTGATGCCGCCCGTTCAACCGCATGGCCATGGTGTTGATGGTGAAATCACGCCGGTGAAGGTCCAGTTTGATGCTTCCGCGCTCAACTGTGGGCAGGGCGGTAGGATACTCGTAGAATTCCGTGCGCGCGCTGATGAAGTCAAGAGTATCCGGCAGATCGGCGATAGCTGTTGGCTCTGAGAGAGAAAGCTGCTCTGCCAGGCGTCCGGCAATCTCTTTGATCTGCCATTTTGCCGTTCCAAACCGGCCGTGACTGACCACGCGGCCCCCGTATTGATCGCTGATAGCGCGCGCCAGGAAAATCGCGTCACCTTCCACAACGATATCAAAATCTTCGCCCGGCCTGTCCAGCAGCAGGTCACGCACATAACCACCAACGATATAAATGGGCAGATGGTGGCGTTCCGCCGTCTCTTTGATCGCCTGAAGCAGGGCGTACCGCGCCGGAGGCAGGGATTCTTCCAGCTTTTTTGCCAGGTTGATATGCCCCGGCAGACTGGCTTCGCCATGCTGCAGTGTTTTCAGCAGGTCAGTGCGGGTGACGATCCCGATAACCTGTTTCTTCGCGGGGTCGACGACCGGAATTTGCCCCCAACCGGTAGTGGTCATAACATCCTGCAGTAGATCAATGGGATCATCCGGTGAGACGGTCACCTCGCCGGCATCCATCAGGCTGGATGTGGGAAGGTTCAATTTGTGAGAGATGGCCCTGTCTACCGCGCGGCGTGTCAACAGGCCAACAACACGGCCTTCATCCACCACCGGGTAGCCTTCATACCCGTATTTCTGCATCATTGAAAGGGCTTCCTGCGCTGTCGTTTCAGGAGAAATCAACAATGGCCTTCGCGACATGATTTTACGCACCCGGATGGAAGGCTGCACCAGAGCGGGCAAACATTTTTCCAACTGGCGGGTGGTATCGTCAAGTAATTTTTGAAGCGTATGCGGGTCGGTCTCGCCGGTTGGATGGATGAGCGCGGCGCTGGCACGTTCATGCCCGCCGCCGCCGAATTCACGCGCCACACGGGCAACATCTATCAGGTCGCTAGTCGAACGGGCGATAATGCGCACCCCGTCACGCGTGGTTACTACCACAAACAAAGCGTCGGGATCCAGCAGGTCACGCAGTTTGTGCGCGACCGAGGATATTTCTTCGTTCATGTCTTCGGCGTGCCCGGGCGCGATGACCACGGTATGCCCGTGGACGTGAAGCGATTCCGCGGATGCCAGCAGCCGGTCATAGAGATTGCGCTGCGGCTGAGTCAATGGAGGGTTGAGAAAATTCGCGGCTATTTTCAGGTTGGCGCCCTGATCCATCAGGTAGGCGGCCGCCCGGATATCGCGCGCGGTGGTAGATGCGTACGTAAGGGAGCCGGTATCTTCGTAGATCCCCAGTAATAAGAGTGTGGCCTGAATGGGATGTACTGTGCCGTTATGTCCCTGTAATTGCTCAACGAAAATGGTGGTGCAGGCGCCGGTCTTATCCAGTGACATCTGCCAGTCAGGTGAGATGTCAGCGCGCTGGTGATGGTGGTCGATCACCTGCACATGGGTGGACCGGCGCATCCCCTTCACGGTGACAAGAGACTGGGTATCGACCAGGATGATCGAAAGCACTGTCTCACCGGTTAAGTCCTGCTGTTCAATAAACGGCAACTCCGCTCCGTACAGGTTTAAGAAGGCGCGCACATTCCGGTTAATGCGTGGCGGCAGCACCGGAGTGGTTCCTTCGGAGATCAATGCGGCGCCCAGCAGTGAGGCGACCGCGTCAAAGTCAGCCTGGTCATGTGTCAGGATCAGTTGCATACCTGTATTTTATGCCAAAAACACGCGGAAAGAATTTCGGGCTATACAAAACCGGTTTTCAGGTTTTCATTATTTCCGGGAGCTACTACAATAACAGAGGAATACGATTAAATAAACCTTCCGGCAACAAAATCCGGGAGTTCTTCAAGGAGTTTTGCAAATGGGTACGAAGAAAACGATCCTGGCTGTGTTGGCCCATCCGGATGACGAATCCTTTGGCACCGGTGGCACACTGGCTTTATATGCCAACCGCGGAGCGGACGTGTATTTAGTATGCGCCACGCGGGGTGAAGTGGGTGAAATGCCGCCTGATATGATGGCCGGGTTTAATACGGTAGGTGAGAAACGCGAGTCAGAGTTGCGGTGCGCCGGAAACACCCTGGGATTGAAATCCATCTTCTTCCTCGGATATCGCGATTCCGGTATGCCGGGAACGGCTGACAACAACCATCCCAGGGCGCTGGCTGCCCAACCGGTGGAAACTGTGGCGGCCGAAGTGGCCCGGTACATCCGGAAAATTCAACCGGCTGTGGTGATCACATTCGATCCCATCGGGGGGTATTACCACCCGGACCATATAGCCATCCACAAAGCGACAGTCCGCGGGTTTGAGCTGGCCGGCGATACGTCATTTACCTGTGATGGATTGGAGCCATTCACACCGGCTAAACTGTATTACCAGACCATCTCCCGCGGGTTCCTGCGTTTTGCCGTGACCATGTGGCGCTTACTGGGGCGCGATCCGCGTAAATTTGGCGCCAACCGTGATATTGACATGGCGGCCATCGCTGAAGTTGATTTTCCGATCACCACCCGCATTCATTTCCGCGAGGTGGCTAAAATTCGTGACGCGGCAGCCGCCTGCCATGCCAGCCAGGGCGGCACCAGTCTGGCTTCCGGAATGGTGGGTTGGTTCAGGCGAATGTTCGATTCAACCGAAGTATATATGCGCGTGATCCCACCGGCCGTAAATGGCGAGAAAGAAACCGACCTGTTTGCCGGTATCGATTAATTCGCGTTACAGGTCAAACGCGGCATTGATGCCATAACCCGGCCGCGAGATATCACGGGTGAAACCGGGATCATTGGGATCGCCGGTCAGGAATTGAACCTCGACATGGATACGGGGATTTGTATCTCCCGTTTCCCATTTGACCGGCTCAAGAATTACCTCCCGCGAGGGTGTTTGAATGGCCAGATTACGGTCATTCAAGTAATTCATGATCCGGGCATACGCTTTCCAGACACCCGAAACAGGGCCGTTGTATTCTACAGTTGCCGCCCGCGCACCCTTCAGTTCACGGGTGGTGACGCCATCTCCCGTGATTCCTCCAGAAACCGGCAGACAGCATTCCATGTTGGTTTCTTCTTCATACTGGTGGTCATCAAGGAAAAGAATGATCGGATTGCCAACTGTTGATGAGCCATATGTTTTTTGCATGTCATCCAGGTGCGCAAAATATTCTTCCGGTCCGGCTGTAAAACTCTTTCCGGCTACGACCAGGTTGGGTAGCACCTTTACTTCAAGTTTTCCGGTATGGGCACTGGAATCTGAACTTGCATGCAGAATTTCCTCCAGCATCTCATGGGTAAGGCCATATGCTTCCCAGGAATGGCTGGAATGAGTCACGTTTTCCCGTAGCATACGGAAAAACTGCCCCGAACTAAAATAACGGGAAATAACATCTTTGATGATCTCAACCGGAAGGCCACGCCTGACCAGTTGGCGGACAACTTCCACTCTGTGGAAGGATTTCTCGGAAAAAAAACGGCGCTTCGAAAATTTATCTATCCTCGCGGGGACAACAAGCCCATCCAGATGGTATTGGTGAAGCGTTTTTCCGCCGACGCGCGTAATTTTGGATAGGTCGCCTATCGAGTATTCCATTAGTATCTCCCGGGATGAATTTGTGCAGTTGGCGTAACGAACGTGCGTACTAAATACCCTGCTAAAAATTTTACGCCATTTTCGGTTATTTTTATTGCGTACTGAGTCGGGTATCCGTTTACGCGTGAATATTGATGGCCATTTTTGTTCGTATCGTTTTTGAGATCGGGTCTTCGTCATCGATCAACCGGAATTGGATCTCCGTCAGGTATTTCTCCGGATTGCCGGGGAGGATCATCCCTTTCCCCCGCAGGTATATCTCACGCGTGGGAGGGCGGATCGGAAAGTCGCGTTTGTTCAGGTAGTCGACAATTTTCTGGTACGACATCCACAGGGAGGAATAGTCACCTTCGTGCATGATGGAAACATACCGGCCGCCGGGCAATGTGGAAAACTTGAAGCCTGCTGCCGGAATTTTTCTGGATATGGGCATGCAGCATTCAATGTTCATCAACTCTTCCGCGTGGTGTTCATCGTGATACAGGCAAAAAGCCGGTCCATTGATCACCGATTGGAATACGTCAAAGAGCCGGTTCATGTGCTGGTCGATCTCCTCGTACCGGCCTTTATACAGAATGGAGGCGATGAATATATCCGGTACTTCTTTTGCCGTCACGTCACCCACAGGTTCCGGGACCTCTGATTCCAGCCGGATGAATGATTCGATCTTCTCACGCCTGGTTTTGTATTCATCGATCTGATTGTCTATTTCCGCCAACTGGTCGCGCATATACCGGATGAGGCTCTGGTCGTCTTTATTGGTTTCGAGGATTTCCTTTATCGTTTCCAGCGGAAATCCCAGATCTTTTAATCTGACAATAGTCTGCACACGGCCAAGGCTGGACTCGTCATAATACCGGTAGGATGTAAATTTATCGATGCGGGTGGGAAAGAGAAGCCCGATCTCATGGTAATACCGCAGGGTTTTGATCCCAAGCCGGGAAATTTTTGAGAAATCGCCAATTGAATATTCCACGCCAAACTCCTCACATTTGTTCCCTTCTATTTTCTCTTAAACCGTGCGGATTTCAAAATCTTTGTGCAACGAGAAATACCCGGCAAATTCTGCCGGGTACTTTTAAAGGCCAATCTTTTATTAGCGCAACAGGGAGTAGGCTTTTTCCTCATTTTCTGCGATACGCGTTATGAGTTCAGCGGCAGGTTTCAGGTCAAACGCTGAAGCCAGCAATTGGTCGACGATCAGGTCAGTCAGTTGACCGATCAGGCGGCCGCTTTTAGCCAGATAACCGGCAACCTCAACCCAGGTTGGTTCGTTGAACTGCGCCCCAAATTCAACCAGCGCGGAGGAGAACCTGTCACGCACCGCCTGGTGCGGGTCAACATGATTCATGGGGAATGGGAGCAACCGCTGCGGTGGCATAGGGACGACGCTGCAGGTGAATGTTGCCAGATCGGAAAGGCATCTCTTCAATTGTTCCGGTGACAACTCCCCCTCCCAGTTGGTGATATCGGCTGCGAGGCGGCGCATACCGCTGATGCCCATAAAACCGACTGGTGGATTGAACATCCATTCCGCTTTCTTTTTCAATACCTGGCGGGCGATCTCTTCCAGTGGAGCGATCCGGCTGCCAAATTCCACAATACAGAAGGTGTTCTTTTTTCCCTGCCCGGGGTTGTTCACATTCCACGCTTCACGCAGATCAGATAGCGGGACGGATTGTACGTCAGGGTGGCCGTTATCCTGAACAAAGGCCATTTGCTTTTCCGTGTCATATCCAACCAGAAGCACATAATGCTGCGGAATGTGCATGCGGTGGTACATCTTCGGATAGTAGGGCAGGTGGTACATATCCAGCAACCCCAGGATTACCGGGGTGCCCCGGTCTATGCTGGCGCAAACCTGTTTCCAGGCCGTGGAAAAGGCGGTATCCTCTGAAAAGGTAAAGGTGTACCCCATTGTGTCACCCAACAGTTCATGCTGCGGCCGGCCGGTTCCGCTGCCCCAGAAGACCATTCGAGGGCAGGGGGCGTTCTTCTGTTTGATGTACATGAACCCGGTCATGCTCAGGTCCATCAAAAAAAATCCGGGCAGCCGGGTGCCGGTTTTCCATTCATACATATCTTCCAGCCCGTTGATCGGGCAGGCATAATCGGCCACCTTATGTGGCAAACGCAGGCAGGTCATTCAATCCTCCATTCTGATGATTGTGCTGATCAGCCTGCATAGAATAATCCCTCCAGCGGCAGGAGAGTCAAGCCATTGGAGGGATTTGATTTCAATCAATTCTTCAGGAGGTCAGGCTGCCTGTGATTTTTTCCGTGAGAACAGAGACTTGATCCTTGGGTAAACCATGCGGAAAACCGGGCAGCGGTCATAGAACGCGCTGAATACCAGGATGGCCCCCAGTGGGTACAGTAGCGGTCCCCATCCGTAAAAATAGCCGAATGACGCGAGTGACAGCCCGATGATCACACGGAATACACGCTGTGCCCCGGTAGGCGGGATGATGATCTCGCTGTCTGTAGCGGCTGCTGAAAACAGGATATCCAGTTGGGTTTTATCCAGCAGGCCGGAATGCCGGGCAACCGTTTCTCCATTCTTCAAGACGATGATAGTGGGGATGCCCATGACTCCGAAATCTTTTACCGCCGATTGGTTTTCGTCCGCGTTGACGCGGATCAAAGTGACTTTACCCTGATACTCTTCTTCCACTTTTTTCAAGGCAGGCGCCATCATTTTGCACGGTCCGCACCAGGGCGCCCAGAATTCAACGATCATGGGTATTCTTGATTTCCGCGAGCGGAAGAGCAATTCCTGTTTATTCATAAAATTATGACCTCATTGAAAGTTTCAACCGGTAGATTATCAAAGCGGAGGTGGAATTGGTCCGCCTCCGCTCCGGGTGCAAAAGCTGAAAGGATTACTTGTTTGTCCGGAATTTAAACACGGAATACAGCGGGCAAAAGCCGACCAGGCCGGTGAGCAGGGCGACCGCTCCGACGATAACCAGTACAATGCCGAGAGTACCCGTTACCGTGTTGCTGAAATACAGGGCCAGTAGTACAAGACCAACCACGCCACGAAATACCCGGTCGACCATTGATTCGTTTACTTTCATGTCATCCTCCATTTCGATTTATACCTACCAATAAGATGGCCAATATCCGGAATGGTTACAAAAAAGCCTGACCATCCGGTCAGGCACAGTGATGTTTGGCAGATTCCTGTATAGCCGCTAGGAGGTTTGACTTGTGTTCCGGCGTTATACAGGTTTTACAGGAGCCTTTGTACAATTTGATCGTCTCACGGAGTGTTTTAACGGTCATTGTACAATTCGGGCAGGAAGCCAGATGTTTTTCCGCTTCTTCCAGCATTTCAACCGGCAGATCGCCGTCCACATAATCGGATAAGTATTGAACAATATCTTCACATTTCATAGATCACTACTCCTGGTATGTGACGGTTCTACCGCTCTTGAAAATAATCAGTTAATGCTTCACGCAGCGCCAATCGGGCACGGTGCAGGCGGACTTTAACAGCCGTCTCTGTGAGCCCCAGAACCTCTGCCGTTTGCTCCGTTGACTGGTCTTCCATATCGCGCAGGAAAAACACTACCCTGTACTTCATTGGCAATTTGAGGATGGCTTTCTGCAATACCTCGGCTGCCTCAGAATTCTGCTGCAATTGTTCCGGAGTAAGGTTCCAGTCAACGAGACTGTGCGGCATTGGAGCGGGTGATTCGTCATCCGGCTCTTCTTCAGGAAGAGGCTCTGTTTGCCTGGCTCTGAGGCGTCCAATCGCCGCGTTGTAGGCAATGCGGTACAACCACGAACTCAGTTTGGAGCGGCCTTCAAAGCTTTCACGGTGCGTGATGGCAGATATGAACGTTTCCTGTACCACATCTTCCGCCGCGGCCGGGTCACCCAGCAATTGCATGGCCAGCCGGTATATGGGATCCGCGTATGTTTCAAAGAGCTCCGCGATCGCAGAAGAGGGATCGGACGATTGAAACCGGATCAATAGCTCGTTTTCGGTTGTTGCTTCGTTACTCATTGGACGTCCGATCCTCTCATCGGTTACAAAATGGTTTACGCTTCAGCCGCTTCAACCAGTGGAGTAAATGTCACTCCATCCTGACCTTTTTCCACCAGAATGGTTTCGCCGGGTTTGAATTCGCCTCCAAGTATTTTAATCGCTAAATGATCCTGCAATTCACGCTGGATGGCCCGTTTCAGAGGACGGGCGCCGAAATCAGGATCATACCCGATCTCGCCCAGCCAGTCACGCGCGGCAGGGGTGACTTCCAGGTGAAAGCCTTTCTCTTCCAGAAGTTTTGCTACGCGTTTCAACTGAATATCCACAATCTCGGCAATGTTCTCACGGGTGAGGGCGTGGAAGACCACAATCTCATCAATCCGGTTAAGGAACTCAGGGCGGAAGTGAGCCTGCAGCGTGCGGGTGACTTCGTCGCGGGAAACCGCCTTCTGGTGGTCAGCCCACAACTCGCTGCCCAGGTTGCTGGTCATGATGACCACGGTGTTGCGGAAATCCACCGTGCGGCCCTGTCCGTCGGTCAGGCGGCCGTCATCCAGCAGTTGCAGCAGCACGTTGAACACTTCGCTGTGCGCCTTCTCAATCTCATCGAACAGGATCACGCTGTACGGCCGGCGGCGGACGGCTTCCGTCAACTGGCCACCTTCTTCGTAGCCCACGTAGCCCGGAGGGGCGCCGATCAGCCGTGACACGGTGTGCTTTTCCTGATATTCGCTCATGTCAATGCGGATCATGGCGTGTTCGTCATCAAAAAGGAACAACGCCAGGGCGCGGGCCAGTTCGGTCTTGCCAACGCCGGTGGGGCCAAGGAAAATGAACGAACCGATAGGGCGGTTGGAGTCCTGCAGACCGGCGCGAGCACGGCGCACGGCGTTGGAAATCACCCGCAGCGCGTCTTCCTGCCCGATCACCCGCTCATGCAGGCGCTCTTCCATATGCAGCAGTTTCTGGGTTTCGCCCTCCATCAGGCGTGATACGGGGATATGCGTCCATGTGGAGACAATCTCGGCGATCTCTTCCGCATCCACTTCCTCTTTGAGCAGGGGACTCTGTTCCTGGATGTGTTTCAGTTTTTGTTCCGCGTCATGCAGCCGGTTTTCCAGATCGCGCAGGGTACCATAGCGCAGTCGGGCGGCGGTTTCCAGGTCGGCTTTGCGTTCAGCTTCTTCGATCTGAACCTTCGTCTGTTCTGTTTCTTCTTTTACCTTTCGCAGGTCGGCGATGGCGGCTTTTTCATTCAGCCAGCGGGTAGTCAACTGGTTGGATTGTTCCTTCAGGTTCGCCACTTCCTGCTCGATCTTTGAAAGGCGTTCCTTTGAAGCTTTGTCCTTTTCCTTTTGCAATGCCTGACGCTCAATTTCAAGCTGCATGATCTGGCGGTCGACTTCGTCCAGCACCTGAGGTTTTGAGTCGATCTCGGTTCGCAAACGGGCGGCGGCTTCATCGATCAGGTCAATGGCTTTATCCGGCAGGTGACGGTCGGTGATGTAACGGTTGGACAACGTGGCAGCCGCGATCACGGCGGCATCGGTGATGCGTACCCCGTGATGTACTTCATAGCGTTGTTTCAAACCACGCAAAATGCTGATGGTGTTTTCCACATCCGGTTCACCCACCACCACCGGCTGGAAACGGCGCTCCAGTGCAGGGTCTTTTTCCACGTTCTTGCGGTATTCATCCAGCGTGGTGGCGCCTACCAGGTGAAGTTCACCACGCGCCAACATGGGTTTGAGCATATTGCCCGCGTCCATGGCGCCTTCCGCCGCGCCGGCGCCGACCACCGTGTGCATTTCGTCAATGAACAGGATGATCTCGCCGGATGATTCGGTGATCTCTTTCAACACGGCTTTGAGGCGTTCTTCAAATTCCCCGCGGTACTTGGCACCGGCGACAAGAGCGCCCATATCCAACTGAACAAGGCGTTTGTTCTTCAACCCTTCGGGAACGTCACCTTTGATAATGCGCTGTGCCAGTCCTTCGACCACGGCTGTTTTGCCCACGCCGGGTTCACCGATCAGCGCCGGGTTATTTTTTGTGCGGCGTGAAAGAATTTGCACCACACGGCGGATCTCTTCGTCGCGGCCGATCACCGGGTCCAGTTTGCCCTGACGGGCCATGGCGGTGAGGTCGCGGCCGTATTTTTCCAGAGACTGGTAGGTGCCTTCCGGGTTCTGTGACGACACCCGTTGCGATCCGCGCACGGAGACCAGTGTTTTTAAAATGCTGTCTTTGTTGATGCCGTACTGTTCCAACCGGCGGGCTTCGGAACTATCGGTGAGCGCCAGCAGAATGTGCTCGGTAGAGGTGTAATCGTCCTGCATACCGCGGGCAAAGCGTTCAGCGGCGGATAGGATATCTGCCGAGGTTCGCGAGAGCGACACGTCACCAGAGCCGGGGCCGGTCACTTTCGGGCGTGCTTCCAGGTCTTTTTTCAGATCAGCGAGAATGCCGGCTGTGCTGCCGGAGATCTTTGTCACCAGCGCGGAGACCACGCCGTCTTTCTGTTCAAGCAGAGCCAACAACATGTGAACCGGCTCTATAAGCTGGTGGTTGAAGTCGCCGGCTAATGATTGCGCCTGTAAAACTGCTTCCTGTGCTTTCTGGGTGTATTTATCGAGGTTCATGAGGGATACTCCCTTCGAATTTATTATCAGAACGAGGGTAATCGCTGAGTGTTGGAAATTTGTCAGAGAATTATTAGTTTTATATCATAACCGTAGTGCCAGTAAAGGTGCGGATCTCTTGGATTCATATCAGGTAAATATTCAAGTGATTCGGTTTTCCAATTTTCCCCAAAAATTGGCATGGTGATCGGTTTTATTCAGGAGGAATGTCATTAGGATAATCATGACATCATATATGCGATGTTACAAAATTGCATACTTGAAATAATGTAACGGCATGTATATAATGACGGTGTTCATTCAATGGGTCTTATTGTTAGTTACCCTTCGAACGCGGTTGAAGACCGTACAACGCTAATTGATAAGGAGTATTACATGAAGTTATCTGAAGAACGTGAATTGATTGTTGAATTTGGCCGTAAATTGATTGCCTCCCAACTCACCACAGGTTCCGGCGGAAACCTGAGCATTTACAACCGTAAAGAAAATTTGGTTGCCATCAAACCTACCGGTGTTGATTATTACTTGATGAAGCCGGAAGATGTGGTTGTGCTTACTCCCGAGGGTGAACGGGTCGACGGAAAACTCAAACCATCCAGCGAGACAAGATTCCACCTGGCTCTATACAAACACCGTCCGGATGCCAACGCGGTTGTTCACACTCACCAGGTTTACGCCACAACGATTGCCTGTATGAATTGGGAGCTTCCCGCGGTTCATTACCTGGTTGGATATTCTGGCAACAAAGTTCCGCTGGCAAAATACGCCACTTTTGGAACCCAGGAACTCTGTGACAATATTGTGGCTGCCATTGGGAATTACAACGCCTGCCTGATGGCCAATCATGGGATTGTGACTGTTGGTCCGAACATTCTATCCGCGTTCAACGCGGCAGAAGAGTTGGAGCTGGTCAGCCGCCTGTACTATCAGACGAAATGCATCGGTGAACCGGCGATTCTTAGTACTGAGGAGATGATCATAATCGGAGAAAGATTCAAAACGTATGGACAGCAGTAAGTAGCAAAAAGAAATACCTGAAAAGCCGGAAGCTTCAGGTATTTCTGTCGGCAGGGACACCCTTAGAAAGGATGTCTTCTCAAGCGTCTGCCTCTCCTTATTATATAAGAAATGAGGCTGATTGTCTGGCAGTAAAGCATTTTGAGATTAACAATATTACTGAGGAGAATTCGATGAAAAAGCAACTGCATTGGTTATCATTTGTTTCACTCGTAGTTATGGTCAGCATGTTGGCTGCCTGCGCTCCCGCTGCTACTCCCGCGCCAGCCCCCGCCGCTCCTGCCGCCGCAGAAGCCCCTGCTGCCGCTCCTGCCGCTACTGATGTTCCCGCCGCAGCTGCCCCTGCTGCCTCAGACGCCAAAAAAGAAATGACCATTGGTTTCATTCCCATGACCCTGGATAATGAATACTTCATCACCATGGTCAACGCGGCCAAACTTGAAGCTGAAAAAGAAGGTGTCAAGCTCAATGTCCAGGCTGGAACGTCACATGGCTCTGCCGAAGAACAGCTTCAGATTGTTGAAACCATGATCACCAATAAAGTCGATGCCATTTGTATCGTCCCCAGCAGCTCTGTTGGTTTGATGACCGCCCTGAAGAAAGCGGAAGAAGCTGGCATTCCTGTGATCAACCTGGATACCCGCCTGGATGCTGAACTTGTGAAAACCTCTGGTCTGAAACCCGTCCCCTTTATTGGTACGAATAATTATGACGGCGCCAAGCTGGCCGGTGAATATGCCCTCGAAATTACTGGTGGCAAGGGCAAAGTTGCCATCCTTACTGGTATCGCCGGTCAGCAAAACGCTGCCGATCGCCGCAATGGTTTCTACGATGTGGTGAAAGATAAATTGGATGTTGTTGCTGAAGCTTCCGCTGACTGGGAAGTTGAAAAAGGTTACAACGCTGCCCAGAATATGATCCAGGCAAATCCTGAAATCGTATTGATCTTTGCCAGCAATGACAACATGGCACTTGGCGCCATCCGCGCGGCGAAAGAAGCCGGTAAAGACATCAAAGTTATTGGCTACGACGCGGTTGCTGAAGCGTTGAATTCCGTCAAATCTGGTGAAATGGCCAGCACCATCGCCCAGTTCCCGGCTGAGATGGGTATTCAGGGTGTCAAAGCTGCCATCAGTCTTAAAAACGGCGGTTCAATGCCTGATGTGACTTACACCGAAACCCGCCCGATCACCAAAGACAATGTCGAAGAATTCATGACTTACCTGGCAAAATTCAAGTAATCCCCCTCTTAAAAATTTCCCCACCCTTTCATAGAAATTGGCAGGAAAAACCTGGAGATCCGGTTCGCGAGCACTGGATCTCCAGGGAAGTAAAACAAGATGCTATTATTTATTTATTTATTCGGTAAGGATTCAAGCAGGATAAAACGGAGGTAGATCGTGAATACCCGTATCAGCAATTTGCGCAACCGTTATTTTGAGACAATTCCTGTAGTATGCCCTGAAAGAGCCCGATATTTCACAGAGTCAATGAAACAGACAGAAGGTGAATATATCGCTGTTCGTCGGGCGAAAGCTTTTGCGCATGTTCTTGAAAACATGACAATTTTTGTTGCTGACGAGGAATTGATCGTTGGCAACCAGGCTAGCAAACCGCGGTCTGCTCCTGTGTTTCCTGAATACTCCTTTGAATGGATTGTTAATGAGTTGAATGGGAATCCGTATTTCTGGGATAAGCGCCCGGGAGACCAGTTCAACTACACGGAAGAAACAAAACGGGAATTACTGGAGATAGTGGAATACTGGCGCGGGAAAACGGTGTATGAAAACCTGCGCAAGAACCTGCCTGAAGAATGCAATAAAGCCTGGAATATGGTGGCGATTGATGACACATGGGTTTCATCAGCGGCATTGGGCAATCATATGGTTGATTTTGAATGGGTATTGAAATTAGGACTGAATGGCGTAGTTGCGCACGCAGAAAAATACCTGGAAAAAATTGATATCACCCAACCTGATTCAATCAAGAAGTATTGGTTCTTGCAATCTGTGATTATCGCCAATAAGGCGGCTATAAAATTCTCTGAACGTTTTGCTGACGAATGCCTGCGGCTATCAAAAATTGAGAAGAATGAAAAACGTAAATCAGAGCTGGAAAAACTGGCCGAGATTTGCCGCAACGTTCCCGCGAACCCGGCGCGTACTTTCTGGGAAGGTGTTCAATCAGTATGGTTTACCCTCCTCTTGATCCATATTGAATCCAATGGCCACGCGAATTCCATCGGGCGCTTTGACCAGTATCTGTTTGACCTGTATCAGAAAGATATACAGAGCAAACGGATGACCCGCGAGGATGCCCTCGAACTGGTAGAAGCTTTCATAATTAAATGTAACGAATTGAACAAGTTGCGTTCCTGGCCCGATACC
>CAYOKC010000010.1:28082-42776 GCA_964404415.1 uncultured Leptolinea sp.
TCGGCTACCATATGGCTATTAACCTGGCTATCGGTGGGCAAAAAGAGGATGGCAGCGATGCGGTAAACGAACTGTCATACATTGTTCTGGATGCCTGCGGAGAAGTCAAACTCTTCACTCCGTCCATTTCTGTCAAATGGTTTGAAGGAACGGATGACGCCTTTATGAAAAAGGCGTTGGAAGTTGTTCAGGAGCATAAAGGCGGCATGCCGGCATTCTATAATGACAAAGCCTTCATCCGCACATTGCTCGAGATGGGCATTGACAAGAAAGATGCCTGGAACTGGGCGCCTGTGGGTTGTATTGAGGCAACCATTCCCGGGAAGTGGGATTTTGCCGCCAAGGGACCCTGGCTGAATGTAGGCAAAATCCTCGAAATCACCCTCAATAATGGCAAAGATCCGGCGACCGGAGTGACATTATTGCCGGGCAATGGTGATCTCACTACATTCAAATCGATCAATGATGTTTTCAACGCATTCAAAAAACAGCTTCACTACTTTATGGAGTTGCAGGTAACCACAGAACATATCAATGACGAAATGCATAAAGTGATTGATATCAACGCGTTTACTTCGTCACTGGTGCATGACTGTATTGAACGTGGAATTTCTCTGATCGAAGGTGGATCAATCTACTCCGCGGATGGCGGACCAACGGCGGGAACCATCACAGCAGGCGATTCTCTGGCGGCTATCGAAGCAGTGGTCTACGAAAAGAAATTGCTCACCGGTGCCCAGCTTCTGCACGCATTGAATACCAATTTTGAAGACAAGACAACAACCCCCACCGGAGAAGAGATACGGCAGATATTGATCAACAAAGCCCCCAAATTTGGCAACGATGACGACAGCGCAGACAAGTGGTCCGTCAAAGTGGCTGATTTTATTGGTTCATCTTACCGGAATGATTTCAAGAATTCCCGCTTTGGCAAAGGGCCTGTACCCTGCTGCTATTCCTACAGCCAGAGCCCGGTGACAGGTAACGTGGCTTTCGGAGCAGCTGTGGGTGCTACTGCCAATGGACGCAAGGCTGGAAAACCCGTGAATAATGGTGTTTCTCCGAGCAATGGTAGTGAAGTAAAAGGCGCCACGGCAGCTATCAACTCTGTGGCCAAGCTGCCCTCGATCTGGTTCCAGAAAGGCGCCATTTTTAACATGCGCCTTGGGAATGGAATTCTGACTTCCGATGAAGGCCGTGCCCGGGTTACCAGTATGATCAAAGTTCTGTTTGAAAAATATGGCGAACAGATCCAATTCAACGTTGTTGACAACAGCACTCTCAAAGATGCGAAAGCTCACCCTGAGAATTATCGCGATCTACTGGTTCGAGTGTCCGGATATAGCTGTCTGTTCACCCCGTTGGATCCGCGCTGCCAGGACGATCTGATCGAACGTTTGGAGCTGGATGTATGACAACAGGTGTCGTCTTCAGTATCGAAAGATACTCAACCGAAGACGGCCCGGGAATCAGAACAGTAATCTTTCTTAAAGGATGTCCATTACATTGTCTCTGGTGTTCCAATCCCGAATCGCAATCCTTTTCACCGGAGATTTTGTATTACTCAAATAAATGTGTAGCCTGTGGACGGTGTTTGCAGCACTGTCCACAGGGTGCCATTCATCAGAATGAGAAATTTGGACTTATTACTGATCCTGACCGTTGTACCCTTTGTGAAGAATGCGTTGATCTGTGTTATTACAATGCCAGGGAACTCAGTGGAAAAGAAATGCGGGTTGACGAGGTAATGGAAACCATCCTGAGGGACAAACTATTTTATGAAAAGTCCAATGGAGGTATTACCATTTCCGGCGGAGAGCCATTGATGCAGGCAATGTTTGTTCAGGAATTATTATTGGCGTGCAAAAAAGAGAACATTCAAACTGCGATGGAATCGACCCTTTATGCGGATGAAAACATTGTGGCACAGACTCTGGAAAATGTGGACCTGATGTATGTGGATATGAAACACATTGAACCTCACATACATTTTCAATTCACCGGAGTTTATAACGACCGGATCCTGCAAAATATTTTATTAATGGATGAAATTCATACGAACTTCATCCTGCGTATCCCCTTCATTCCCGGCTTTAATGATGATCTCGGTGTGCAGAAAAAAATGTACAGATGGGCGTCAAAATTGAAAAACCTGAAGTGGATCGAAGTGCTACCGTATCACCGGCTGGGAATGAGTAAGTATCACGCACTGGGCAGGGAATACCCGATGGGAGATATTGCCCCATTGAAGAAAACAGATTTGTTTTACTTAAAAGAAGCAGGCCGTGAATTGGGCGTGGATGTGCGTATAGGCGCCCAATAAGAACAAATTCGTAAAGGATTATCCAATGTCTACCAGCAATACTCCCCTGAATTGTGTAGCTTTTGATTGCGGTAACTCATCTCTGCGTACCGTAGTGGGAACCTTTGATGGAACCCGGGTGGTGACAAAAGTTGTCTCGCAGGTCCCGAATTCCACCATCAACGTAAACGGGTTTTACTACTGGGATATTTTGTATATCTTTGAAAGCCTGAAGAATGGATTGCGCGAGGCGCATGCCCAATTCAAAAAGATCGATTCGATCGGAATCTGCACATGGGGCGTAGATTTTGGCTTGCTGGACGAACAGGGTTTCCTGATCTCCAATCCATTATCCTACAGGAATACAATTGGTGAAGAAGAATTATTAAAACTGGATGACGAGCAACGCCAGTGGATGTTCGAGAAAACCGGCATCCAGAATAACCGCATCAACTCTTTGTATCAATTGAGCGGAATTAAATGGAATATGTCTGAGATCTTCGGGATCGCGAAAAGCATGCTGATGATCCCCGATTTGCTTGGATACCTTTTTACCGGTGAAATGATCACGGAATTCTCCATAGCCAGCACTACTCAGATGCTGGATGTAAAAACCCGGAATTACGTCCCAGAAGTGTTGGAAAAATTCGGTATACAAAACCACCTGCTAAAACCATTGCGTGAACATGGTGAGGTGATAGGAACATTGCGGCAATCCATCGCGGATGAGCTTGGAATTCCGGTTTGTCCTGTTATCTGTGTGCCCTCACATGATACTGCCTGTGCTGTTACGGCAGTTCCCACTCAGGAAAAAGACTTCATATTTATCAGCTCGGGTACATGGTCTTTGATCGGTACCGAAACAGATGCCCCCATCGTCAACAAGAATGTGTATGACCGTGATTTCGCTAATGAAGGTGGCGTTTTTAACACCATAACGTTATTAAAGAATTCCACCGGTATGCATATCCTGCAGTGCATCAAAAAAGAGCTGGAATTAAGCGGCCATTCTTATTCATGGAATGACATCGTCAAAATGGCAGCGGAGTTTCAGGGAAAAGTGCCCACCTTTGACCCCAATTCAAGTAGGATCTTCAACCCGATCAGCATGATGGGTGAGATACAGAAGTTAATCGGCGCGGAAGAAATTGACCCCGCACAGATCATTGCCTCCGCGTATGCTTCGCTGGCTTTTTCATACCGGTACGCTATCGAACAAATCCAGGAAATCACCGGGATCACGTACAAATCGATCTACATTGTTGGAGGTGGATCTCAAAACGCGTATTTGAACCAATTGACTGCTGATTTTTGCGGAAAAGTAGTGGTATCGGGTCCGAAAGAAGCCACCTCTCTTGGCAATATAGGTGTTCAGCTTGGCGCTCATGTAAAAGATTTCAATATCAGCCGCATCCGCGAGATGGTCAAGAACTCTGAAATAATTGGTGAATTTGCCCCGGGCGCATCACGCGACAAGAATGAAATTGAACGCCGGTATACAGGCTTTAAAGGAAATTTGTAGCATCTAAAACGCCTATTTTGGGCCATCTTGCTTCTGCCATTCGCTGTTTTTAATGGAGTTTTTATGAGTGAATTATTGCTGGAAATGAAGAAAATTAGCAAAGAGTTTTCTGGCGTTTGGGTCTTGCAGGATGTTGATTTTGCCGTACGAAAAGGTGAAGTTCACGTCCTTCTGGGCGAAAATGGCGCGGGAAAATCAACCTTGATCAAGATCCTTTCCGGCGCCTATACCAAAACCCGGGGTGAAATTCTCATCAATGGTGATATCGCTGAGATCAATAGTCCATCCGATGCTTTTAATTACAAAATCGGAGTGATCTATCAGGAATTTAATCTGAATCCCTATATGAGTATTTATGAAAACCTGTTCCTGGGCAAAGAATACTCGAATAGCCTTGGGTTTATTGACCGTTCCCGCTGCATAGCCGAAGCGAAGGCTGCCCTGGAGCGGGTTGGATTGGATACCTCGCCGAAAAAGTTGGTGAAAGATCTCTCCGTTGCCCAGATGCAATTGGTAGAAATTGCCAAAGCTATCATGTCAAAGGTCCAGATTCTGGTTTTTGACGAACCCACTGCCACGTTGACCGAACGCGAAATAGAAAAACTCTTTCAGATCATTAATGAATTAAAAAAGAACGGGGTAGGGATCATTTATATATCCCATCGAATGAAAGAGTTAAAGCAAATAGGTGATCGTTGTACTATTCTGCGTGACGGAAATTATATTGATACGGTCAATATCAAAGAGACTACCGAATGTGATCTTGTTCGTATGATGGTCGGTCGGACTGTAGAGTTTGAAAAACGTGCCAACCATTATTATAAAAAAGATGAAGAAGTTTTGCGCGTTGACGATTTGTCGCACAAGAATCTTGTCCGGAATATTTCCTTCTCACTGCGCAAAGGCGAGATTCTGGGTGTCGCGGGTTTGGTTGGATCAGGCCGGACTGAAATGGCCAAAACCATTATTGGTGAATATAAACCGACAAGGGGTTGTGTATATATAAAGAACAAACCGGTCCGGATTGATAGCCCATCTGACGCGATCGAAAATGGGATCGTTTACTTAAGTGAAGACCGGAAGAATGAAGGGCTTATTATCAAACATGATGTTCAAACCAATTCCACGCTATCGAGTCTTGACCTGTTTGTGCGGAATGGACTTATCAGCACCCGTAAAGAGAAAGAGTGCGCGGGAAAATTGGTGAATAAGTTTGGCATTAAAACAAGCGGTTTGAAAATGCTTGTTAAATATCTGAGCGGTGGAAATCAGCAAAAAGTTGTTATCGCGAAATGGGTAAATACCGGAGCTGATATATACATTTTCGATGAGCCCACCCGTGGAATTGACGTAGGTGCCAGGCAGGAGATCTATACCATTATGGAAAACCTGGCAAAAGATGGAGCTTCGATCATCATGATCAGTTCAGATCTGGTGGAGATCATCCGGATGTCTGACCGGGTTCTGGTGATGCATCAGGGAACGGTTGGCGGATGCCTGGAAAATGACGCTGACCTATGTCAGGAAACAATATTGAATTATTCTATTGGGAGGCAGTTTTAATGAACCGCTCTGTTACACGTTTTGATTATCTGGAATTTTTGAAGACGTACAGTCTTTATATTGCTTTTCTGGTGATTTTTGTTGCTTTTTCGGTGTTGAACGCGAATTTCCTCAGTGTAAACAATATACTGAATATTATTGTTCAATCTTCGATCATCGCGATCATCGCTGTCGGCCAGACAATGGTAATTTTAACATCCGGAATTGACCTGAGTGTCGGGTCCATAGTTGGCGCGGTGGGAATTGGGATTGGTCTGATCATGGTTGCAGGAGTGCCCATTCCTCTGGCTGTTCTCGCGGGTGTGGTAATGGGATGTGTTTTCGGGCTAATTAATGGTGTGATCATAAGTTATGGCCGTGTCCCCGCGTTTATTGCCACATTGGGAATGATGGGTATAGCCCGTGGGTTTGGACTGGCTTTGCATGATGGGAAACCTGTTGCAGGACTTCCGGCGACATTTGAAAAAATCGCTTCCGCCAACCTGGGTGGTATTCCCAGTTTCGTGTTCTACACTGTGATCATCTATATCATCATGTTCGTTATTCTTGAACGGACAAAATTCGGCCGGTATATATATGCTATCGGCGGTAACCGTGATGCCGCGCGGCTGTCAGGCATTAAAGTGAAACTTGTAGAGATGTTGGTTTATCTGTTTTCTGGATTATTCGCCGGACTGGGTTCTGTACTGCTTACAGCCCGTTTGAATTACGCCACTCCGGTCGCGGGTACCGGGTATGAATTAGATACGATCGCCGCAGTGGTTATTGGTGGCACGGCTCTTTCCGGTGGACAGGGGAGAATAATTGGTACTTTGGTGGGAGCCCTGATGCTCGGTATCCTTCGCAACGGTCTGACAATTCTCAATGTCTCTTCATTCTTCCAGCAGATCATCATCGGCACTGTCATTATTGTCGCGGTGTTTGCTGATAAAATTAAAGAAAAAAAGAACGATTAATCACCGTACAACATCAGCAGCTATCTTCCATCAAGAATTGGAAAGGAAGATAGCTGCTGATCACTCTCGGGGTAATTTAGTACGTGCTAGAAGGTTCTCCAGGTAATCGGTAAAAATGAACGATAAATCCAAGTTATTGATCAAAATCGCCAAGTTGTATTACGAAGACAACTTCACTCAAGATTCCATCGCGCATAAGTTGCGGATGTCTCGGCCTCGTGTGTCACGTTTGATGCAGGAAGCGATTGAAACCGGAATTGTTAAAATTTCAATTACTCAGGAACCCAGTGGGTTTACCTCATTTGAAAACCAGCTTGAAACAAAATATGACCTTTTGGAAGCTGTTGTAATTGATGTGTCTGATCCGGATTCTCAGGAACAAGTAGCCCGCGATCTGGGTGTGGCAGCGGCTGATTATTTTAGCCGTCTGGTTCAAGATGGTGATAATGTAGGGTTTACCTGGGGGTTGACTCTGGCTGCCATGGTGGAGAATATTAAACCCGAGAAGAAAAGCAATGTGACAATTCTTCAAATGGTGGGTGGTTTGGGCGAACCCGGATCTGATTCTCATGCTACCGGCCTGGTAAGCCGAGCGGCAATGGCATTGACCGGAACTGTCTGCCTGATGCCATCGCCTGGTGTGGTTTCCACCGTTGAAGGTGCTAACTTGTTGCGTTCAGATAGATATATTTCAAAGACCCTGCAAAAAATTAAAGATATTGACATTGCTTTTGTAGGGATAGGCGCACCCACAAAAGAATCCTTGCTTATGCGTGATGAAACAATCATTTCATGGAAAGAAATGGATCAACTGATCAAAGACGGGGCTGTAGGAGATATTGGTCTTCATTTCTTTGATGTTAATGGAAATTCCATCCAGACTGAATTGAATAACAGAGTAATAGGTATAAGCCTTGAAGATATCAAAAAAATCAATCGGGTAGTGGGTATGGCCGGTGGCTCTGAGAAGTTTGAAGCTGTTCTGGGAGCAATACGCGGGCGTTATATCAACACATTAATAACCGATAAATTAACAGCGCAACGTTTAATAGAAGTAGCTGATTAAAAAAAACGACAATCTATATATAATTGACGATATGTGTTATTGTAAATTTTTGTCACTGGCATTATTAATTAAGAATATGTTGCCAGATTTTAACGTTTGAAAGCACGCATACGTTTCCATGAAGCCTAAAGCAGTCGTTACGATTCAGATTTCAAGTGATCAGCTCGAACGATTGGGGACAAAGTTTGATGTTGTTCATACCGGTTGGGGCAAAACGGGATACAGGTTATCGGAAGCTGATATACCCGGAGTCTTAAAAAATGCCCTGGTTTTGTTGGTTGGTTATGAAAAAATCTCCCGTTGTGTTATTGAAAACTCCCCTGACCTGAAAATAATAGGATGTTCACGGGGAAATCCATTGAATGTCGACCTGAAGGCAGCAACAGATAAAAACATACCGGTGATATATACGCCAGGACGTAACTCCATAGCAGCTGCTGAGTTTACAATAGGCCTGATGCTATCATTAGCCCGAAATATTCCCAGGGGATTCCACCTGATGAAATCCGGGGAATATCTCGGTGAAGCGAAAAAGGATACCTTCAGTCACAATACCAACGATGATGTAATCTGGACGCTTGATGGAGATACGCCGTATCTATCCTTACGAGGATTTGAATTACACGGCCGGACTCTGGGTTTGATAGGGCTGGGAAATGTGGCCAGCAATGTGGCGAAATTGGCGAAAGCGTTCGGTATGAGGGTGATCGCGGTTTCGCCACCACGGGATCGCGATAGAGCTCAGAAATTGCAAATTGACCTGGTTTCACTCGAAACAGTACTTCGTGATTCTGATTTTATTTCCCTGCATTGTAAGGTTACTCCTGAAACTGTTGGCATGATCAACAAACAATCCTTTTCGCTAATGAAAAAAGATGCGTATTTGATCAATACGGCCAGAGCCAGTATTGTTGACCAAAGGGCACTTGTTGATGCCCTGCAAAATGGGCAAATTGCCGGTGCGGCTTTGGACGTGTTTTGGGATGAACCGCTTCCGGCAAATCATCCAATATTACATATGGATAACGTGGTCATCACTCCGCATATCGGGGGATCAACCGATGAAGTGCCCATCCGACATTCAAAAATGCTTGTCGATGATTTATTTGCCTTACTTGAAGGCAGAAAAATTTCTAACCTGGCAAATCCTGATGTTGAAATACCACCCATAATTATGAGATTGTAAATATTGCATGATCTGCCAATCTAGATTCTTCTCGTGGAAATATTGATTCTCATAATTTTGATACAATATTAAAAATTTCATTAGAAACCGGGTACTTATGTCTTCACGTCTTCATATCATGAATATTGCCCATCGCGGTGCGCGTTCATTGGCCCCTGAAAACACTCTGGCAGCCGCGAGAAAAGGATTGGAATGCGGCGCCGACCTGTGGGAATGTGACGTCAACCTGACGGCAGATGGCGTTCCGGTCATTCTGCATGACGACACACTGAAGCGCACATCAAATGTCACGAGCGTATTCCCGTCACGCAAACCCTGGAAAGTAAACACGTTCACCCTTGATGAACTTCGCCGGCTTGATTTTGGGTCCTGGTTCATTTCTGCCGATCCTTTTAAACAGATCAAGGAAGGGGCTGTGTCTTCCGATGAGCAGAGGAAGTACATTGGGGAACCCATCCCAACGCTTGAAGAAGCACTGGTTTTTACCAGAGACAACAACTGGCAGATCAACGTGGAGATCAAAGATCTGCGTGGGACGCCTGAAGATGCCAGTGTTGTCGAAAAAGTGCTGGACCAGATCCGGAAACTGAATATGCAAGACCAGATCTGGATCTCGTCATTCAACCATCAGTACATTACCCGGGTTAAACAACTTATGCCAGGCATTCGTACGGGGGCATTGATGGAATGGCTGGATTTGAACCCGCTGGCACGCCTCAAGCAGACAGGCGCGCAATCCTACAACCCGGGAATCCGGTTGGCCAGCGCGCGCACCATCCGTTCCATTCGGGAACAGGGATATGACGTTTTCGTCTGGACGGTGAATAAAGAAGCGTCCATGCGGAAGCTTATTAAAGCAGGTGTGAGCGGGATTTTCACTGATTTTCCGCAGGTACTAAAGACCGTACTGGACGGATATTCGCGGTAATAAATGCCCTGGATTCGCTATCAATCACTTGTTTTTAAAAAAATGTATTGATGGTGTAACTTCGATTGGTTTAGCTCCCAACGCGGCAAGCTCAGCACGGGCGCGTTTGATCGCGAAGTCAAATTGCGGTTCCAGAGCCGCCTCGGCAAACTGCAATTTGGCGATCGCTTCTTCAATATTTCCCAACCGTGCAGCTTCCAAACCTTCAAAATAATTCGAGTACACACC
This sequence comes from uncultured Leptolinea sp., assembly GCA_964404415.1. GTDB lineage: Bacteria > Chloroflexota > Anaerolineae > Anaerolineales > Anaerolineaceae > Leptolinea. Next base: position 37,834 of record CAYOKC010000010.1, read on the forward strand.
GGCACCCAGACTGTACTGGTCCGCTTTTTCTCCATCGGTTAAGGCGGTAATAAAATCCTGCTGGTCATATTCTATGGCTGCCTTGAGGAAAAAATGCGTCCCAATTGGTTTTTCGCTCAGTGCTTTCTGTAGTATTTCCATCGCTTCAGAAGACTTCCCGGTTTGATAAAGTGAAATCGCCAACGCCAGATTATCATCTTTAGACTGGTTATTATTCAATTGCAAACCTTTGATTGCTGCTTCAATAGCCTGTTGATGCTGCCCAAGGCAGGTATATGCCTGTGTGGCGAGTTCCTCATTGGTTTGATTTGAATTCTCGCTCTTACTACCGCCTGGAATTCGGGGTAATGCCGGGATCATCTTGATGGCTTCATCACATTGATGAAGGGATGTCAGGTATTTTACTTTGAGACGTGCCGGTTGAAATCCCGTTGTGGTCCCCAACTCAATTGCTTTATCCAGATCCTCTAAGGCCATACTGTATAAAAGTTCTCGATCTGCCCGGTATGGATACGCGTCTGCTAATTGGGCAATACACACCGCGCGTATCAGATAACTATTTCCATAATTTGGATCAAGCGCGATTGATCCGTCTATTTGTCTCAGAGCATGGGTTATTAAATTCATCCGGTTTGAGAAGTCAGGTTCATTGTCAGACTCACCCAGAAACGTGACGGCAAGAGTGTAATATGTGACCGGGTTGTTAGGCTCGATCTTCATTGCATTACTGACTGTATCCGACCAGGTTTGCAAATCGCCTTGCCTGTAAGCCTCATCGATCTGAAAACTGTAAGCGGCTAATGTAGCCTTCAGAGGTTCCGATCCCGGGTCATCCATATGAGAAATACCGGCAGAAGGATCGGTGGCAGAAGGATCGGTGGCAGAAGGATCGGTGGCAGAAGGATCGGAGGCAGAAGAATTGGAGGTAGAAGGACTGGGGTTAGAAGGACTGGGGTTAGAAGGATTGGGGTTAGAAGGTTTCAGGGCAGTAGATAAAGCCGAGGTAGGATTTATATATTGCCAGACAAAATAACCAGTAGTTGATGCAAGGCAACAAACAATACTGAAAATTAGCAATCCAATAATGATGCTATCGCGTCGATTTGTTTTTTTCATGAAATGTCCCCAAAAGGTATCTATGGTTTTATTGAACCGGGGTTAAAGTGGCGGGTGGTGTAGGCGTTACCGTTGATTTGAACGCTGGTGAGGATGTCACAGAATTTATTTTTGTTGAGTCGGGATGGATTTCTGAGATTCCCGATAGATTTGAGGTTGTCAATTCTTTTGTGGCTACACCCGGTGTTATGGTTCTTACAGATTCCAGATCCAGAGTAGGAAAAATCTGCATAGGTGTAGCGGTAAAATTCACAGAAGGGGTAATTATCAGAGGCTCTGCCCCCAGTTTTTTCAATTCTTCCCGAGACCGGTCAATAATAAAGTGCCAGTCCCCAGTTAATGTAGCTTCAGCGTATTGCAGATATTTGATAGCCGTTTCTGTATCGCCTATACGGGCTGCATTAAGACCTTCGATATACGACTGGAACATCCCGCCTGCCCAGGAATTCCCTTCAGCCATTCTTACATCATCCAGTGCATCATCGAATTTCCCCTGGTCAAATTCGATTACCGCCCTCATAAAATACCGGTTACCCCCATAATGCGGGTTCTTATCAATACTCTGATTCAATATTTCCAATGCATCGTCAAATTTTCCCAGCATGTAATAATACGATGATGTGGTAACAACGGTTCCGCTTTCCATTTCTGTCTGGTTTGTTTTTCTCAAGAATTCCTGGTGGTGTTCCAGAGCTTTTTGATAATCACCTGAACATGAGTAAGCAGATTCGTATAGCAATTCAATATTCCGGGTGGTGGAAGAATCATCTAAACCCTGGACTGCGGCTAGACGCTCTGTTTCAGCCAGTGCTCCTTCACAGTCTCCGACACTGGTTTTGGCATAAACGATCAGCCGCTCAGGATTAACGCGTGATGAACCCAAACTGACCTCTGCCAGAATATTTTCCACCCAAAATTGATTTAAATATTCATGATCAGCACGATATATCGCTTTATTCTGAAGATCGAGCAATAGATTTGCGCGTTCCCGGTACAGATTCCCGTTGTTCGGATCAAGGCTTATTCCTTTGTCGACATAATTCAACCCTAACTCTATTAACTTCTGATATTCGCTCAATTCAGTTCTTGACTGTGACAAATCGTGGATCATGAATGCGGCTTCGTCGTACCAGACCGGGTTTTCGGGATCCAATTCGAGCATCTTGTCTGTAACTTTGAGAACATTATTTATGTCGCGTTTTTGGTAATAATCATTTTGTAACATCTTCAGTGCGGAGACTGTTGCCTGAACAGCATATTCTTCATCAACATGTGGAGAGTATGCCTGTTGCCCATTTGAAAGAAGACCGAGAGGATCACCGGCATTAAAATAAGCCACTGATATTGATCCAACGCAGGTTAGAACACCAAATAAGAGGACAAATCCCCAGAATAATGGTTTACGCAATGATTTCATTTGAACTCCAAAAGTCGATGACTTCGCCACATGGTTAAAATTCCCCGCTGCCATTTAAAGCATTACTGATATTATAGGAAAATTATTCACTAACGCAAATAAAATATTATTTTTACTGATAGAATGTTGATATACAATAATTTTTTTTGAACATCCATCAGGAGGGAATTGAATGGACAGTTCGGATGATTTGCGGTCTGATTATCTTGATCAGGATGAAGTTACAAAAAATCCTGTTGAGTCAGAATTGCAAAACACAAAACCCAATCCGGTTGTGAAAACTGAGAAAATACCACTGCGAATGTGGATTATTGGTTTGTCTGCTCCGACTTTATTCGCATGCCTGTGTGGCGCGGTTATATTGTCGGTTTTCTATTTTAGAAATAACCAGATAATCAATCTTGTTAATCCGGGAAAACAGGTTTCAACCGAAACCGCATACATTGACGATCCCAATGTAGTGGTATCAACTGTTCAATCGGCGAATGATCCCGATATTCCCCCGTCGTCACAACCGCCATCATTTACGGTTCTTGACAGTGAAGCAGCCATGGCGATGATCTCCCCCATGGATGGAACCATTTTCAAATTGGAAAGTAATCCTGATGAAGACTATCAATTTGAAGATTACTTTCAAATGGGAAAAATCCGCAGTTACACAACGAATCTTACTAATTCTACTTATTCGAGTGTGTCGGCTTGGTGGTGCGCGCGTAATAGTCTAATTCTAAGGAACAATCTGGCCGATATGGAGATTAATATTTCTATCGACGGAAGGCCGATCGATCTTAATAAAGAAGCAGCCTGGTGGGAATTGACCCGGGATGAAAAAACTCAATGCCAGTTCATTGAAGTTGTTGCCCATAACTGGGCGGTAGGGGAGCATTCCATCACAACGTCTATTAAATTGAAGGAAAAAATCAACAATGGATTAAAAGATTTCAATACCGGTGAAAACAAGGGCGTGTATAAATTGACAGTCCTTTCAGCCACCGAGGTTCTTTTAGATCCGGATCCCAAAGAATAGAAAAATCATAGCCGGCTCTCCTGAAACTGGAGTTCCGGGGATAGTTCATCAATCTCCAGGAATTTCCAATGCTGAATAAAGTAGTAGCGGTCTTTTTCCCCAAGGTAATAATCACGGGCGACGTCATAGCTGACAGAAATAATCCGGTACCCTATTGAATAATCATTGATAAAAACCACTATGTCTCCTAACCCGTCCGGCGTCAGGATAGGTGATTCCATAGCTGAAAAGATCTCCTGATTAACCGCTATCATTACATCTCTGTAATCCAGGTATTCTTTGTAATCTGAAATGCCGACAACGATATGGAGGCTGCTTAAAAGGTTGCTGGCATCATCTCTTTTAACCGTTATTTGTTGAGCGACAAATCCTTTGTCAGAAAGTTTCTGACTAATACGCCAGGACCATAAGAAATCTGGAATATTGCTCACATTTTTATTTTGCGAGAAGAATATAGACAATCCGGCAACGGATAAACAGGCAGCACATAGTAGGGGCAACACGATGATGGGAATAATGATAAAGATAACAGGGAGCTTTTTCCTTTTTTGCCCGGGTGCTTCGCTGACTGGTGTCGCGGATTCTTTTTTTTGCGCCTCTAAATTTGGAGGCGTATTTTTTTGCTTATAAAAATCCGAAGAGACGATTGCATTTCCAGTATGATTTGTATCGATAAAAAAACCTGTGAGACAGAAGACAAAAACAGCAAAAACCATATTGTAAAGGTCTGTTGGAAAGATGAGACTTTCGTTTGTCTGAATTCTCAATAAAAAATATGGCAGGTTCACTAGCAGCCCAAATAGAAATCCGATAAACAATCTCATCCAACGCTTCTTTATTTGCATTGATAAATACACTAATAAAAGGGCAGCGACAATTGACGCGAAAAAATATAAATTTATGGAATTTTGGAAACCGGCAAGGAATATCTGACTTATAAAGGGAATACCTTCAATTGATAATGAAGCAATTTGTAGGTTGATATTGAGAACAACCATTGCTCCAGCCTGAAAAAAGGGAATTACCACCCCCAAAAAAATGCCCAGAATAAGAGATTTTCCTACTTTTTGCATTCTCTTCTCAATTCTTTTATTCAATTTCTAGTCAACGATGGTAAAAGAATCCAATATAACCTTGCCCTTTTCCCATTCCACAGGCCAATCACCACTCGGGCATTCAAACCGGACAACAAAAAGCAAATGAAGATCCGGCCTGGATATGAATTGATATTGAACCAACTTCTCGTTTTTAGGATCTCCCTCAGGGAAGTTTGTATCTTTTACTTTCACCATTAATTCTTTTATGGTGGCTTTGCCAACTCTTTTTGTATTGTTGGAAATGTCTTTTATAGTACTTGGTCCATAAAGTACATTGTCGAAATAT
>CAYOKC010000011.1:0-8897 GCA_964404415.1 uncultured Leptolinea sp.
TGACGGGCGAGTCCATTAGATGCTTCTCCGGCAGACGTCACCCTCATCCCGGCCTTCCCCCTCGGGGGGAAGGTGACTGTATTGCGCCGGTTATGTGATGGTCCGGGCTTGGTGCGTTGAACGCGGCGACAGCTTTGTTCAAAAAACGTCCCGGGAATGGTGTCCGCGATTACGCGTTCAACGGTACCCTACACGTTGAAAGGTAACTCTTTCGCGCCGGATTCTTTCGCATTCCCACGCATTGTTGTTATTACCCGATCCCCAACTCACGGGCTTTCAACGCGGCCTGGGTGCGGTCTTGCACACCCAGCTTCTGTAAAATGGCCGAAACGTAATTCTTAACCGTACCCTCGGTGAGGCTTAACCGCAGAGCGATCTCTTTGTTCGACAACCCGCGCGACACCAGTTTCAATATCTCCGTCTCGCGCTCCGAAAGCCCGTCACCCGGCAATACCGGCGCGGGTGATGGCGCCGCGGGCAGCCGGCTGAATTCCGCCAGCACCTTGCGCGCCACCGACGGCTGGATCAACGCTCCGCCGCGGTGCACCTCGCGGATGGCCGCGGCAAGTTCTTCGCCGGAAACATCCTTCAATAAATACCCCAGCGCACCGGCCCGCAGCCCTTCAAATATGATGGATTCGTCATCAAACGTGGTGAGGATGATCACCCGGCACTCCGGCTGCCGCGCCGCGAGTTGACGGGTGGCTTCCACCCCGTCCAGTTCCGGCATGCGCACGTCCATCAGCACCACATCCGGCCGCAGTTCACCGGCCAGGTCAAGCGCGGCACGGCCATTCTCGGCTTCACCCACCACTTCGAGGTCGTCCTCCAGTTCCAACAGCGTACGCAGGCCGTCGCGCATCAGGCGTTGGTCGTCGGCCAGCAGCACACGGATCTTCGCAGGCTTTTCAGATATGGGTTTCATTGGGCTCTCTCCTCCGGAACCGGCAGGCTGAAGATCAGCCGTGTGCCGCCGCCTTCACCCGGCTGGATGGTGAATTCGCCGTTCAACAGCCCGGCGCGTTCGCGCATACCGGTCAGGCCCAGGCCTTCATTTGATCCGCCTGTTGGAAAACCAATCCCGTTATCTTCGATCACCAGGTTCACCCGGTCATCTTGACAAAAAAGGCGGATACGGGCTTCAGATGCGCTGGCGTGACGCTCGATGTTGGTCAGCCCTTCCTGCGCGGCACGGAACAACGCGTGCCGTTGACTGGATGTCAGCGCCGGAAGGGTGTCTGCCATGTCCAGCTTCAGGTTCAGGCCGGTGGCTTCTTTCACCCCGGCTGCCAGGCGGGTGAGCGCCTGCGGGAGGGGCAGGTCTTCATCCACGGGGGCGCGCATCATGGCCACGGTGCGGCGCAATTCGGCCAGCCCTTCCTTCACCTGTTCGTGCACGGTCTTGATAATGATTTCCGTTTTCTGTGGGTTGGTGTGGATCAAGCGCGCGGCGCCTTCCAGTTGCACCGCGGCGATGGTCAACCGGTGGCCCAGGGTATCGTGCATTTCCCGCGCGATGCGGCTGCGTTCTTCGGTGATGGTCAATTCTTCCACCTGTTCGGTGTAGCGCTGCAATTTTTCATGCGCCGCCTGAAGGTCGGTCAACAACTGCTCGCTGCGCTGCCGGTCTTTCTGCGCCTGCACCATGGTCCAACCAAAAAAGCCGAAGAAGACGTATCCGGCGGTGTACGGTAAAAGGTCCAGCAACCCGGCTACTCCCGATGCCGCGAACATGAAGGCTGCTGTGATCAATGTGTAGACAACCAGCCACATAGCCCCTATCTTCAACGGAAAATCGATCATTACCTGCGGGCTGAGGATAAAGAAAACGATCGGGAAAAAATTCCAACCGGATTTGAATAAGAACAGGCACGCTGCGAGACCTGTCATCAATATATTGCGGATCCAGCGGACATACGGCCGTTTGACGGGATACTTTTGCAGGTAAAACAGTAGGCCAATTCCAAGAAAAATCAGGCTGACCCATACGCGCTGGTTGTTGTTATCCAGTGCGGCCATGCTGGATACCCATAATGCCAGCAGACCGAACAGCCCGGAGGCCAGTAATAATTTCGCGGATGAAATTTTCATGAGGTTATTCTACCTTCCGGGCTGTTTGACGGCAAACGCCGTGTTAATCGAATTTGAACCTCAGGATTGCGATGCCCCAGAAACCCAGGGCGAACAGGCTGAGCACACCCAGTGACGGCAGGATCTGCGGCAGGTCCATGCCGCGCACGATCACATCCTGGTAGGCGGTTAGCGCCCAGGCGTGCGGCGTGGCCCACGAGAGTTTTTGCATGAAATCCGGCATCACATACGCGGGGACCATCATACCGCCGATGATCGAAAGCACCACGCCTAGCAAAGTCCCCAGGCTGCCGGCCTGCTCCTGCGTGCGCATAAAGCAGGTGACCATCATGCCGAGGCCGGTAGCCGCCAGTGACGTGATCACCGATATGACAACCATGGCCAGAGGGTCATTGCCGAGATTCATGCGGAAGACCACCACGCCCACGGCGAACATCAGGACGATCTGGATAAGGTTGATCGCGAAGTATGACAGGCCCTTGCCGATCAGATAGGCGGCGCGCGAGAGGGGCGCGGCTTTCAGGCGGTGGAATGCCCCGCTGTTCTTTTCTTCAAAGACGCCGGTAGCGATGGTTTGCAGAATAAAGAACACGCCGTAAATGGTGTATCCCGGAACGTTCTGTTCCACCGAGGTGGGCTCTTTGTCGATCTTATATTGTGACGGCGATACGACTTTATATTCCACCCCGCCGGTACCGGCAGCTTCCGCCTGTCCGCTGGTGAATTGCTCTTCGATCTGCTTCATGAACGCCTGTTGACCGGCTGGCGCGTTTTCCGCGATGGCGGCAAATCCGGCATGGGTTTGTGATTCCATCAGCGCGAATGACGTCACCCGTTCAACGTGCCCTTCCACCAGCCCGCGCGCCGGCGCCAGAATCTGGTTGTTGGCGGTGGGATCCACAATGAAGCGCACCACCGGTTTGGTGGAAGCCGCATCGGCGTTGAGAACCGAGTCAGTGAAATCCGCCGGGAAGTCCACGCCCAGCATGTACTGCCTGGCAGTGATCAGTTCCTCGATCTTTTCGGCGGTCAGGGGAAGGCCATCGTACGTTTCAACAAGGGAAAGGCCCTCGGCGGCGCGCAGGTCTGTCACCACGCTGGCGGCCAGGGTGCCCGTATCCTGATTGGATACCAGCATCACGATGGGTTTGTCACTGGTGCCGGAGGTGAACACACCGTCCAGCGCGACGGTCATCACCAGGATGAAGGCGATGGGCAGGCCGAACAACGCGATCAATGAACCGCGGTCATGGAAAAGTACTTTGATCTCTTTTAAAGCTATGGCAAATATCTGGTTGAACATGAGGTTAATCCTTCTGTTATTATTCGCGGATCGAGCGGCCGGTGAGGTTGAGGAACACGGTTTCGAGGCTGGCTTCCATCAGGTTCATGCCGGTCACACGGCTGTTCAAGCGGGTGACCACCTGCATGGCGTCGATGATGGTCTGTTCAAAGCGGTGTGACTGGATCTCCAGCTGGTTGCCGCGGCGGGTGACCTGTTTGACCGAATCCAGTTGACCGATCGCCTGGTCCAACCCGGCCACATCGGCGTCCTGAAGCTCCAACTGGATCACCCCGTCACCCAGCCGCTGGATCAGGTTGGCGGGCGTATCCATGGCGATCACTTTACCGTGATCCACAATGGCTACGCGGGCGCACAGTCGTTCGGCCTCTTCCATATAGTGGGTGGTGTACACAATGCTCATCCCCTCACGGTTCAGAACTTCAAGGCTTTCGAAAATGGCATTGCGGCTCTGCGGGTCCACGCCCACGGTGGGTTCATCGAGGAACAACAGGCGCGGGCGGTGCAGCAGGCCGGCAGCCAGGTTGACGCGGCGTTTCATGCCGCCGGAGAAATGCTCCACGGCATCGTTGGCGCGGTCGGTCAACTGCACGATCTTGAGCACGTCATTGATACGGTCCGTCAGTTCGCGGCCGGTGAGACCGTAGACGCGGCCGAAAAACTCCAGGTTCTCACGCGCGCTCAAGGTGGGGTAGAGCGCCAGGTCCTGCGGTACGTAACCGATCAGCCGCTTGGAGCGGTTCAGGTCAGCGCGCAGGTCCTGCCCGTCGAGCAGGATACGGCCGCCTGTGGGTTTCAAGACGCCGGTAGCCATGGAGATGGTGGTGCTCTTTCCGGCGCCGTTTGGGCCGAGCAGCCCGAAGATCTCACCTTGCTTCACGGAAAAAGAGATATCGTCGACCACCGTCGTGGTTTTATAGGTTTTGGTCACATTGACCAGTTCAAGAATGTTTGGCATTGTTTTGACCTTCCTTCAGTGATGTACGCGCCAATAGTACGCCCCGTCAGGTCATGTTTTCGGGTGGCTTTCGTCACCTGTTGGTCATGTGACCTGAAATTTCCTCCGTGATATACTGATTCATACGCTTGAACCGGTAAACATCATCCACCATCGAGGTCAGGGTATGAAGGTTATTCAGGGTATCGGCAGTTCCAGGGGCATCGCCTGCGGGCCGGTTTTTCCGTTCCGCCGGGCTGATCTGGTGATCGAAACATTCGAGAACCGTGATCCGGCCGCCGAATGGAAGCGGCTGGAAACCGCTCTGGCTGCCGCGCGTGACCAGTTGGGGGATATTTACCAGAAAGCCCTGCGGGATACGGATAAAGACCAGGCGGAGATATTCCAGTTCCACACGATGATCACTGAAGACGCCGACCTGCTTGCCCGGGTGAAAGCCCGGTTGGACGAGCAGCGCACCAATGTGGAGCCGGTGTTTGTGGATGCGTGTAAAGGGTATGCCGCCGAACTGGCTGCCATGGATAATGAGTATTTTGCCGCCCGTTCCATTGACGTGCTGGACGTGGCGAACCGCGTGACCCGGCTGCTGCTGGGGGTGGCCGAAAGCCCCACCGCCGGGCTGCGTGTGCCATCGATCATCACGGCGGATGACCTGACCCCTTCGGATACCATTCTGCTCGATAAAAACCTGGTGCTCGGGTTCTGCGTGGCCAGGGGTTCCGTCACCAGTCACGCCGCCATTCTGGCCCGCGGGCTGGGACTGCCATCGGTGGACGGCGCGGGCGGTGAAGTGCTGGCCATCCCGGCCGGCACGATGGTCATTCTGGACGGCTACACCGGCACAGTGACGGTTGACCCGGATGAGGCGCTGGTCGCTGCCAGCCGGGAACGCGCCGGGCGCATGAAACAGGTCCACGACGCGGCGCGGGAGCATGCCTTTGAGCCGGCCGTCACCCGTAACGGGAAAAGGCCGCATATTCTGGCCAATATTGGCGACCGCGCCGGGGCGAAAATGGCCGTGGATCTTGGGGCGGAAGGCGTGGGCTTGCTGCGTACCGAGTTCCTCTATATGGGGCGTTCCGTTCTGCCAACAGAAGAGGAGCAATTCAGAGCGTACCGGGCCATTCTGCAGGAATTTGGCGACAGGCCCGTCATCTTACGCACACTGGATATCGGCGGTGATAAAGACCTGCCATACCTTCCAATGGAACCGGAAGCCAATCCATTCCTGGGGGTGCGCGGGCTGCGCCTGTGCCTGCGCAGGCCGGAACTTTTCAAGACCCAATTGCGCGCTGCCCTGCGAGCGGGAACGGGGCACGATCTGAAGATCATGTTCCCCATGGTGACGGACGTCAGCGAGGTGCGCGAAGCCCGCGCAATACTGGGCGAATGCAAGGATGAATTGAACCGCGAAGGGACGACTTTCGCGGAGAATGTGGATGTTGGAATCATGGTGGAAACGCCCGCCGCCGCCCTGTGCGCGGACAGCCTGGCGCGCGAAGTGGATTTCTTCTCCATCGGCACCAATGACCTCAGCCAGTACACCATGGCGGCTGATCGCGGCAACCCATCCGTGGCAGGCCTGTGTGACGCGTTCCATCCGTCCGTGCTGCGGTTGATCCGCGATGTGATCGGGGCGTCACACCGCGTGGGCAAATGGACGGGGGTGTGCGGCGAGCTGGCCGGTGAACCGCTGGCTGTGCCGCTGCTCCTTGGCTTTGGATTGGACGAGTTTTCGATGGCCCCGGTGATGGTGCCGGTGGTCAAGGCGTTGATCCGTCAACTGGATGCGCGGGAGATGAAGGTGCTGGCGGATGAGGCGTTGGAGATGGCTGCCGCCGGAGAGGTTAGGGGGCTGGTGAAGGCGCGGGTGCCGTCAGCGGGAGTGCTGGAGGGGTAATAACGGCTGTCAGCCAGATAGTCTCTGTATGGATTCCCTGTATTTTGCAAGTAACGATATTATTCTATTCATAAAAGACGATAAATTAGTCAATTAATATATTGATTTATATTGTAATTAATTCTATACTGTATTAAGGAGTTAATTATGAACACTCGATTATCTGTAACAGATCTAATAAATACGATTGTGCCAATCTCCCGCTTCAATCGCGGGGGTGCCGGGAAAATTTTTGATGAAGTCAAGAAAAGTGGCATCAAGATTGTTTTAAAAAATGACATCCCCGCCTGTGTTCTGCTTACCCCGGAACGGTATGATGAGATGGTCAGACAGTTGGAAGACTATGAGTTATTTTTTGAGGCGGAAAAGCGGATGAAGCAGGCGGATAAATCAGGTTTTATCACAGCTGATGAAATTATGCAGGAGTTCGGAATACAGCCGGAAGACTTTGAGAATATTGATGTGGATATTGACTGATGGGTTGGGAGATCGTCTACACACAGGAAGCTAAAGAAGACCTGAAAAAGCTTGACCATTCCCAAAGGTTGCCGGTCTTAAAAGCCATCGAAAAAGTTTCTGCAAACCCTCTTCCCAATTCTGAAGGGGGATATGGGAAACCGTTGGGCAACCATGCATCCTCCAAATTAGCCGGGTACTTGAAGATAACTATGATGGCGCTTGGATTGCGGGTGGTGTATACCCTGCGACGTGAAGAAAAGTCAATGATCATTGTGGTTGTCTCGATCCGAAGTGATGAGATGGTATACAAAATCGCCCATAACAGAATAAAATAACTGTGCGCAAGGCGAAACAAACCCTTAGGGTCTTCAAGACCCTAAGGGTTTCAAATATGTGTTCAACTGAAATGCACTACAATATGCACCTGACAAACCCCTGACGGAGACACACATGAACTACGGATACTTCGACGATAAGGCCAAAGAATACGTCATCACCCGGCCGGACACCCCGGCTTCGTGGAGCAATTACCTGGGCTCCACCGAATACGGCGCCATCATCACCAACAATGCCGGCGGTTATAGCTTCTACAAATCCGCGGCGCTCGGCCGCTTCCTGCGCATGCGTTTCAACAGCATCCCCATGGACCAGCCCGGCCGCTACATCTACCTGCGCGACCGCGCCAATGGTGACTACTGGTCGGCCTCATGGCAGCCGGTGGGCAAACCGCTGGACCAGTACAAATCCGTCTGCCGGCACGGCACGGGATATACGGTGATCGAATCTGAATACGCCGGCATCGCCACCGAAACCACCTACTTCGTGCCCCTCGGGCAGCTCTTTGAATACTGGCGGGTGAAGGTCACCAACAAAACCGACCGCCCGCGCCGGCTGTCAGCGTTCAGCTACTGTGAGTTCTCCAACAACTGGAACACCGAACAGGACCTTGTCAACCTGCAGTATTCACTGTTCATCGTCAAAGGCGAGTTGCGTGACAACATGCTGCGCATCGCCATCAACGACAACCTCCCCGGTGACGCGGTGGACTTTGCCACCAATGACCAGGCCTGCCATTCGTACCTGGCGCTGGTCAACGCGCCCGTCACCGCATACGATACCGACCGCGCCACCTTCCTGGGCATGTACCGTGACTACAAGAATCCGCAGGTGGTGGAGCTGGGCGCCTGCACCTGCAGCAACGCCTATGGTGACAATGCCTGCGGCGCCATCCAATCGGATATGGAACTCGCGCCCGGCGAAACCCGTGAACTGCTCTTCCTGCTGGGCGTGGGCGACACGTCCACCTTCGGCAAGCGCGCCGTGGCCAAATTCGGCACACCGGAACGCGCCGCGAAGGAATTTGAGAAACTGAAAAAAGCCTACCATTCCAAACTGGAATCGCTGGCCGTGGAGACGCCTGACGCGGAATTCAATTCGATGATGAACGTGTGGGCGCCGTACAACAGCCAGGTGAGCTTCAACTGGTCACGTTCGGCCTCGCTGGTATATAACGGCGAACGTAACGGCCTGGGCTTCCGCGATTCCGTGCAGGATGTGCTGGGCGTGCTCCCGGCTGACCCCGAAGCCTGCCGCGCGCGCCTCGAATTGATGCTCACCGGCCAGGTAGCCAACGGCGGCGCCATCCCGGTGATCAAACCGTTTGACCACCACCCCGGCTCCGAGAAAGCCCCCGCCCCCGAACACTTCCGCTCGGATGACTGCCTGTGGTTCTTCAACGCCGTCCCCGCGTACGTGGCGGAGACAGGGGACGAAGCCTTTTACCAGAAGTTGCTGCCCTTTGCCGACAAAGGCGAAGCCAGCGTGCTGGGTCACCTGCGGCGCGCGATGGAATTCAACCTCGAGCGCACCGGCAAACATGGCCTCCCTTGCGGCCTGGAAGCCGACTGGAATGACTGCCTCAAACTGGGATACAACGGTGAAAGCCTGTTTGTGGCCTTCCAGCTCTACATGGCGTTGACCGTCTACGCGGAGATCACCACGAAGCTCGGGCAGAAAGCTGAAGCGGACTGGGCGTTGGGTCAGCGTGACACCCTGCAGGCGAATATCCAGAAGCACTGCTGGGACGGAAAATGGTTCATCTGGGCCATCGGTGAAGATGGCACGGTATACGGCACAAAGAACTATGCCGAAGGCCAGGTGTACTTCAATACCCAGGTCTGGTCGGT
>CAYOKC010000011.1:8997-11766 GCA_964404415.1 uncultured Leptolinea sp.
CGGCCGGGCAATGCCCGCACCTCATGGTTGAGCGGCGCCGCCACCTGGGCGTATTATTCCGCCGCGCAGTATATTCTGGGCATCCGCCCCGAAGTTGACGGTCTGCGCATCGACCCGTGTGTGCCGTCAACATGGCCGGGGTTCAAGGCTGTGCGCGTGTTCCGCGGCAAGACCGTGGAGATCGAGGTCAAAAACCCGGGAGGCGTGTGCAAGGGCGTTAAATCGATGACGTTGAACGGGGAACCGGTCAATGGATCGCTGCTGCCGGCAGACCGGTTGAAGAAAACCAACAAGGTCGAGGTCGTCCTCGGGTAAGTTGCGCATAGGTATTTGCCTGTTGCGTATTTTTATTGTAATAAATTCTCCCCACGCGTAGGGGCGGGTGGCACTCGCCCCACATCATAATTTGGATAAATTTCTTCGGATGGAACATGTTCCAAACCCGGCCCGCGGTTGATGCGGCGGGATTTGAAAATTGCGTGAATAGACGCATTAATCCCCCGCCGGCATCAACCCTACTGGAGGGACCATTGAATCACTGGTAGGGGCGATGCAACCGGGGATTTACGCCCCGGAATCGCAGGACAAAAATCCGGTTGCATCGCCCGCGGCATATTCGGGTTTGTATTTCTGGATGGGAATATCACCCGATAGGCTCACGATTGATGCGGCGGGAATTGAATATTGCGTGAATAGACGCTTTAATCCCCCGCCGGCATCAACCCTACTGGAGGGACCATTGAATCACTGGTAGGGGCGATGCAACCGGGGATTTGCGCGCCCGGAATCGCAGGACAAAAATCCGGTTGCATCGCCCGCGGCACAGGTAGAGAATTATGCTGCGTATGGGCATGATCACCATCAATCCTCAAAATGATCACATAATCATGCCAGGGAGTGACTTTCTTCTGTCTTTTATTTGTCGCAAAATTGTTGCAATTTGCCAGACGGTACAAGAATGGAATTATGATAATGGACTGGCAGCAATCAGCCATACCGAAGAGGACATTTGCACATGAAATCTGTACCCGTTAAGAAAATTATGAGCCTCCTGTTTTTGACATCCATTCTCATTATTGGTGCCGTTGGCTTTATCGATATTCCCAAGGCCAAACGGGGTGACGTGGACGCCTTCGCCGGCTATGTCGATAAAACTGTGTCTGACTACATACGCGGCAACCGGGTCGGGGCCGTGGCGGTCTGCATTATCCATGATGGAAAGATTTTCCTGATCAAAGGATATGGATATCAGGACGCAGAACAGAAGGTTCCTGTAACGGAGGATACGGTTTTTCAGGTCGCGTCGATCTCGAAATCCTTCACCGCCTGGGGGATCATGGATCTGGTTGAAGAGGGCGTTCTGGAACTGGATCAGCCAGTGACGAAATATGTCCCTGACTGGCATTTTCCATCGTCAGAATTTGACGAAAACGAAGTCACGATCCGGCGGATGTTAAGCCATTCATCGGGTATTGCCAATGTTGGCGGCTATGCGGGTGTGGAAACGCTGAATGACCTGCAAACACTGGAAGAATCATTGGTCTCAGCCAATGATGCCAGGGGGGAAGGGGTGCGCATCGTTTACCAGCCGGGAAGCAAATATGTGTATTCCGGCGGGGCGTACACACTGCTGCAATATGTGATCGAACAGACAACGGGTCAGCCTTTTGAAACATACATGCAGAAGGAAGTACTTGATCCGCTGAAGATGAAAAACAGCAGCTTTGTTCATAACGCAACGGCGCATGAAACCATGGCTGTTGTGTATGACAATCTCGGGAATCCAGTGCCCGCGCGCTATTTTGCCGCGCAGGCGGCTGCCGGTTTGTATACAACCGCCGGCGATCTTTCAAGATGGGCTCTGGCGATCCTGTCAGCGTATGATGAAAAAAACCATAATGACGTGTTGGATAAGGACACGTTGACGTTAATGTTCCAACCCCAGACCAGCCCGAAAAGTCTGCTGCCATACGGGTTGGGATTCATGATCCAGGAGGTCGGTCCGGGGAAAATACTGGAAGTTAGCCATACCGGAACGAATATGCCCAACTGGCATTCCGTTGTGACAACACTCCCGGAAAAGGGGGAGGGATTGATCGTCCTGACCAATACGGCGGGCGGACGGTCATTGCGTCAACAGCTGCGGTCAGACTGGTTGATCTGGGTAAACGGGCAGGATTCGTTTGGCAACAGGATCGACCGGATGATCAACGCGGGGATTTATGTTGTTCCCGGATTTTTAATCGGGGTGATCGCCGTATTGGTCTGGGGATGGTTCAAAAAAAATAGCAAAAAATTGTAGATGAGGTGGAAAGTCACCTTCCCCCGGTACGGGGGAAGGCCGGGATGAGGGCAGGAATTGCCGGTCAATAGTCAAATGGATGCACCCGTCACACGGCAGGCTGTGGTGGGTCGGACGCGCGTACATATGCTTCAATGTTACCGCGATGATTACCCGCCGGCATCCACTCAACCGGACAAGCATATTCTCATGTAGGGTAGATGCAAGCGGGAGGATACTAAAGTGGGGTTCTTGACATAAATCCGCTTGCATCTACCGCCGGCAAAGTCGGGAGCGTGATTTTGGATGGAATGAATCCCGACATGCCCACGGTTGATGCGGCGGGAAATGAGCCCGTAGATTGTGGATGCATTACTTCCCCGCCGGCATCAACCCTACCGAATAAATATATTTGCCAACCGCGCGGGGCATTTTCCTCTCCCCATCGGGGAGAGGTTGGGAGAGGGGCGATCCATGTAAATAGAATC
>CAYOKC010000011.1:11866-42020 GCA_964404415.1 uncultured Leptolinea sp.
GGGTTGGACGCGCGTTCGCGAAGGGGGAGTTGATTTGGATGGATAATATATACGATTACGCGTCCAACCCACCCTACAGGTGACAATCCAATGGACGCGTCCGTCACCCGGCAGACCGTGGTGGGCTCGACGCACGTGCGCGTAGGGGAAATTCGTAAAGATGGATAAAATCCACGAATGGGCGTCCAACCGCACCCTATGGGACGGGTCCCGGAATTTTTTCCCCCGCAAACTTAATAGACAGACCGCTCAGGGACACCTGAACGGTCTGTATTTTCATTCTGGCAGTCAAACCTTAAAACCAGCTTGGAGGAATCTGAAAATAATCTGTGAATATGATTAACCGGCATTTACACAGCCTTCATTAATTCTTCACAACCTCACGCTATAGTGTGACTATCCACGGTGGAGCCAATAATTCGCCGGGAATAAGGAGAGCCATGAACAGATTAGTCAAAATATTATTAGCCATACTGGCGGTCTTGCTGATCGCCGGCGCCGGGTTTGTGAGCGGATCACGGTTCGGGTTTCAGCAAACGGCGGGAAACCTGCCCGGGCAGGTGGCCATCGCCGGCCAGGCTGGAAACAACTCGCAGGGACAACCCGATGGAGTTGGTCCGCGATGGAATAATAATGAAGATGACAGCCAGGATAACACCCGCCCATATGGCCGCGATAACCGTCAGGGGCAGGGCATGATGGGTCAGAACAACCGCAGGCAAAACAACGATTTTCCAAATCGCGGATTTGACAATAATTCCGGCCCGCGGATGATGCCCCGATTTAATCAAAATAATGAACCCGGCGGAATGATGGGGAACCGTCAATACAATGGAGGTTTTGGAATGTTCGCAGGTGGTGGTTTTATGAGTGGCGTGTTTATGCTTTTTGGATTGCTCTTTCCTCTTGGATTTGGTATCCTTATGGTACTGGGAATCATCATTCTTTACCGCATCGTGCGCCAACCCTCCCCGGCTGCCGTTGCGGCAACATGTCCCTGTTCCAAATGCGGTGCCAGCCTTCAACCCGGCTGGGACTTTTGCCCGCATTGTGGTGAAACCATCCAAAAATAATCCTCCCCTCCCTCATTTTGGGTCCGAAGCCGAATAAAAGTTGGCCCAAACGTATTACGCAAAAAGGGCATCCACCGATGCCTTTTTTGCTATTAATTTCAAAATTGTGCGTATCCATTTGATCAAAATGACGTCATACTAGTAAACACAATATGCCTGTGCGCAGTGATGATGAGTTAGTGCGGGGTGTCCGCAGCCTGGACCAGAATGTCCTTGTCGAGATCTATGATCGCTATAGCTCCGGCATCTTCGCGTACGCCTACCGCCTGCTGGGCAACCCGGACCTGGCGGAAGATTGCGTGGCTGAAACATTTACCCGTTTCCTGAACGCTGTGCAAAACCGGAAAGGTCCCAGTGAAAACATTCGGGCGTATTTATACAGAATCGCGCACAATTGGATCAATGATATTTACCGAAGCCAGGCGCATTACAGGGAAGAAAGCATTGAAGACCGGCAGGATATTAGAGACAACATTCACGTGGAAGAAAGCGTGGATCTCAAATGGCAAATTTCTACAATACGCGAACATATTATGAACCTCACGCCGGACCAGCGGATGGTTATAACCTTGCGGTATATCGAAGGGTGGGATCTGGAGGATATTGCCAGTGCCCTTCAGAAACCGGTTGGAGCAGTAAAAGCGTTGCAGCACAGGGGTTTGTCAGTCCTGCAAAAGACGCTTGGACGGCAGGAGGAATCTGATGAGATCTGAGAAACCGGAAGATTTCTCACATGTGGAAGATGAAATGAGATCTCTGCGCGATATCCAGCCGGCAAGGGATCCGGTGAAAGCAGGGCGGGGCAGGGCGCGGTATCTGGCACAAATTGAACAGATTAGCGTATCTACTTCGAAAGAATCACGTCATACTTTTCAGAATCGGATCAAGAAATTATTCGGTATTGGAAAGGACGGTTATAACATGTCACCCGCTCTGATTTCGGTGGTTACGGCATTGGTGTTATTTTTTAGCGGCGGTGCGCTCTCTGTATCCGCGTCGCAGAACAGTCTTCCTGATGAGTTCCTCTTTCCTTTGAAACTGGCAACAGAAGATTTTCGGGCTTCGTTGGCCGCGGATGAAGAAGACCTTTTCAACCTTGAGCTGACACTCAGTGAGACACGCCTGCAAGAGACTTTAAAAATGTTGGAAATGGACAGGCTTCCTGACGATGAGCAATTCTCGCGGCTGGAGACCCACCTGAATAACGCCCTTAATCTGGCGGTCGCCGCGCAGACGAAAAACGCGGGCGAGCTGCAGAAATTACAAAATCAATTGCAGGAGCATGCCCGTTTAATGGAACAAATACAGACCCGTGCTGACGGTCAAACCGCGCAGGCGCAAATGCGGGTCAAAGCCATGCTCGAATCACAGACCAGCCAGGTCAACAACTGGATCGACTCGGCCGCGAGTCATAATTCAAATGGTCAGAACGGCAGCCTCGATCAAACCCGGGATCAAACTCAAGATCAAACCCGTGACCAAACCCAGGATCAGACCCGCGACCAAACCCAGGATCAAACCCGTGACCAAACTCAAGACCAGACCCGTGACCAAACCCAGGATCAGACCCGTGATCAGACACAGGATCAACTGAGATTGGGTAACGGAACCCCAACACCTCCGGCAACAATGGTTCCCGCGGGAAATAACCAGAATTACGGTTCTGGAAGTAATCCGTCCGGCGGTGACACAACCGGAAGCGGATACAGTTCAGGCATCGCGACCGGTACAGCGGGTAATGCCGGCAGCGGCAACGGAAGCAGCGGCGGGGGCGGAAAGGGAAAATGACCCGGTGAATCTCTCCCGTCACCAGGTCATCAACATCCGGTATTAAAAACGCAAAAAGGGCATCCGCCAATGCCCTTTTTGCCGTTAATAGGGGATATACCCTATTGTTGCCTATGTTTTCGCGCGGTCGGAGGCCAGTTTGTAGCCCAGCCCTTCGCGCGCCAGGATCAACTGCGGGCGTGACGGGTTGACTTCCAGCTTGCGCCGCAGCAGGTAGATGACATATTTGATCCGGTTGACCGCCTTCGGGTCGTTCTGCCCCCACACCTCTTCGGCAATGGTGGCATGGTCAACCCAACGGGGGGTGTGCCGGCCGAGGCAATAGAGCACGTCAAATTCACGGCGGGCCAGGGGGATGGTGTCTCCGCGCACCCGGGCTTCGCGGGTATCGGGGTCGAGGGTCATATCAATATTGGGGAATTCCACGCTGCCGGCTGGCGCGCTGACCTGCCGCGACCGGTTGACCACGGTGTTAACGCGGGCCACCAGTTCAGCCGGGTGGAATGGCTTGGTGATGTAATCGTCAGCGCCCATCTGAAGGCCCTTGACGATATCTTCTTTCTGGTTCTTGGCCGAAACAATGACCACCGGGGCGGGGGTGAGCTTGCGCAGGTTGGCAAACGTCTCCATGCCGTCCATATCAGGCATCATCAGGTCCAGCAAGATCAGGTCGGGCCAGAGGCGTGAGACCTTGTCAATGGCCGATTGACCGCTGTCGGCGCCGGCTACGTCAATGCCAGCGTTGGAGAGAATATATTTCAACAACCCGACGGTTTCGGGTTCGTCATCAATGATCATTACCCTCCGGCGGGGAGTGGCCGGATCAAGCCTGTCAAGATCCAAACCGGTGGGGAGGGCAGATTTTTCAGAATAGGATGGCATAACGCTCATCAGATATTCTCCTTTCTTTCCGGTTGTGGCAAAGCCGACCAGATACGCATCTGCCCCAATGAAATTCGCTCTGTCCAACCAACCAATGGCAATTAAGCTACAGGAATGTAACTTAAATGTAAGTCTAAACTATTCACAGCCCAATTACAAGAGCAAAAAAAGCGATTTAAGGAACGCGGTGGGTTTGATGGTTGTCAAACCGTGGCCAATTCCTGTTTTCTACCAATCCAACGCACGCGCGCTACCGCGCCTGCCTGATTGACAACCATCGCCAACCGCCGGTCATACGTCCATAATTCCTTATCCAACTTATCGGCCAGCGCAAGGTAATGCGGGTCACAACCGATGGGCAGGTTGTATCTTCCGGTGAGCTGCAGCGCGCGCGCCTGAATATCCGGGTCGTCCACCAGGTGGATGGGGAGGGCGTGGCAGGCTTGAAGTATTGCCTGTACGGTGCGCGGACTCAACATGCCCTGGCGGACATATGCCGCCAGCACATTGGTGACATCATAGAAAAGGTTTGACGGCGCCAGGATGCGCCGCTGTTCTTTTTCCCAACGGTCCCACAGGGTTTTGATGGCATTGTTCCGCGGGAAGGTGGTGAGCTGAATGACCGGGCCGGGATCAATACAGATGATCTGACTGCTCATTCCTGTCCTCCCGCATCTCGGTGATCACCTCTTCAGGCATGGCCAGCAGGCGCCCGGCCAGATCTTCACGCACAAATTCACGCGATTGCCCCACAAGAACCCGCCAGTCAGGCGGTTTTTCCAGGGCGTTCAGGCGGTCGAACTGCTCACGAGAAAGTAAAACGGCCAACGGCTGCCCGTCGCGTTCAATAAAGACGGGCTCCTTGCGGGCCGCCGTGAACAGTTCCCCCAGATGGATGCGGGCGTAGGTTGCCGTCACGTTTACAGGCATGGAAAAATCTTCTCCACAGGTTGATTAATCAAATGATTAATGAAGATTATAACTTCCCGGAGAAGGAAGGACAACTTTCAATTTTGACAGGCAAATGGTTGCAATATATATGCCGAAACATACCGGCGATTAACGCCTCAAGGCGGGCCATCCGGCCCGCCTTGAAGGTTCTCAACAGTAATCCATTAACCGAGGGAGGAGGTAGTTTTTAGTAAAAGCCAATGCGGTGGTCAGATTCCTGCAGAATGACCATCGGCTGGTATTCGGCAGTCACCGCGCCCCAGGTGGAAACCTGGTTGCCGCCGGAATGCCGCGCGCGGTGCAGAGCCTGGTCGCCGTTGGTAATGAATTCCTCCAGCGACTTGACGGTGCGCGTCAACCCCACAACACCCAGGCTGACGGTGATATTCACCGCGTATTCTTCCATGGCAAAGGCTGTCTCACACACCCGCCGGCGCAGGCGTTCCGCCAGTGTCTGGGCATAGCGCAGGCTGGTTTCGGGCAGCAGCACCAGCAGTTCCTGCCCGCCCAGCCTCACGCGGATATCGGAATCGCGCAGTTCTTTGGTAAAAATACGTGAGATCTCCCGGATGATGCGGTCACCGGTTTCAGGCCCGTACTGTTTGGTCAGCGGTTTGAAATTATCGATATCCACCAGTATGGCGCTGAGCGGCCGGTCGTAGCGTTTGGAGCGTTTGAATTCCGCTTCGGCAATCTCAAAGAAATAACGGCGGCTCGAAAGGCCGGTTTGCGCGTCGGCATTGCCCTGTTTATGCAACAGTTTTTCATCTTCGCGCAACTTCTGCATGGAACGGATGTTGGAGATCACCACGCCGGAATACAGCGCGGCCATCCGCCCCATATCCAGAAGGTGCTGATCCAACGACCGGGAAGTGGTTTTCAACAGTGCCACCAGCCCGAGTGAACCGGTAAGCGACGTAATGGGAAAAATGTAACTGGCCAGAATACCATGGGAAGGAAGGCCGGGATTGGTACTCTTGGATTGCTGCACCAGCGATACGGACACTTCAGGCGGCGTGTCAGCCGGTTCGACCGCCACGATCAGATCGCCATGCAGCGAAACATAGATCACCTCCTGCGAGGGGAAGATGAACCGGAACATCTGTGAGATCCGCTGGATGGCTTCTTCTTCCGTGTCCACGCGGCTCATATCACCCAGATAATCGAGGACCTGAAGGCCGGGATCGCGTGGTTTTGTATTGGTCGTTACATGATTTTGGTTTTGTCTGACATGCATTTGCATTCTGGTCACTCCATTCCTGTTCATCCGATCAAACAGATAGAAAAATACGGCCGGCGGAAGGTGGCGGTGACGGGTCTGGGCTTTACACTCACGCTAGGTGGAATCGCGGGGATCCCGGGTGGCACAAGGCACCGGATGTGTGATCGGTGGGCAGCGGTCTGACGTTCTCTGGCTCGCGCCTACAGTGTTCCGGTGTATCGTGGGGCGATGCTGTTCGTTGGCACAGGGTTTTCAGGACGGTCTTGCTGACATTCTGGCGGTGACCCGGCCTGCATGAACCCCCCTCAGGCTTCTTAACTGTTTGGTCAACCGGCTCCTGACGAACCACTATGCGCCTTTCTCCGGAGAAAGCAATCGGAAAACGGTTATGTACGTATAGAATAGTACATTAAGATTAAAAATACCATAGTTAATTCGCCGGTTTGAGGGCAATTTCCGCACCAAATGTAAAAAAATGTAAGCTGTAACGTGTTTTTTACGGAAAGGTCTTACAAAAAACCGGTATTGAAGCATTCCCTAACCAGCGGGGAAGGGGAGCGGAATGGGTTTTCAACCATCCGCGATCGTTGGGTTATCCTCCGGATGTCAACATGCCGGCGTTTTCTGTCAACCGGCGCAGGATGCGGATCGCGGATACCTGGTCTTCAGGCGAAATAGAACCGCCCAGATCGTGCACCCACGTCTTGTGCAGGTTGATGCACTCATTCACCACAGCCCTGCCCTGATCGGTGAGACACACCGCGCGCACCCGCCGGTCACCCGGCACCTCGCTGCGCGTTACCAGTCCCTGCTGCACCATGCGCTCCACCATCTGGCTGGCTCCGGGGGCTGTCATCTGCATCACCTCGGATACACCGCTGACCTCGCAGGACCCCTTGTAATGCAGGTGCAGCATCAGGTTCATCTGCCCGAAAGACAACCCGGTAGACCGGGTGAAATTATTCACATCATGCATCCACAGGCGTACGAACACGGCTATCCAATCCATGATCGCGTCATCTACATCATTCTTTATTATTTCCAAAGGTTCACCATCTTGACAGGATTTCATTCCCCGATTATATATAAGAATACTTAACTATTCAAGATATTTAACTATATTTGCTCAACAGGAACTTATTCGTGAAACCTGAACAACAAAAAACCGCCAAAATTCTGCTGGCCGCGTCACTGGTTATCGTGATGCTCGGGTTCGGCATCGCCCTGCCGCTGATGTCATTTTACATCATCCATTTTAACGCCTCGGGCAGTGCCCTGGGGTTGATGATGTCATTGTACTCGCTAATGCAATTTGTGTTCGCGCCCATGTGGGGACGGCTTTCAGACCGCATTGGCCGGAAACCGGTGCTGTTGACCGGTATCTTCGGCTACTTCCTGGCTTTTGTACTTCAGGGGCTTTCGCAGGATATTGTGCAATTTACCCTCTCGCGCACGCTGGCGGGTGTGCTTTCTTCCGCCACGCTGCCTACTGCCATGGCCTACATTGCCGATATCACCTCACCGGAAGATCGTTCCAAAGGGGTGGGGCTGATGGGCGCTTCGATGGGACTGGGGATGATCTTTGGACCCATGCTCGGCGGAATTTTGACAGGCCTCTCGTTGACCCTGCCGGCCTGGTTGACCCCGCTGCTGCAGGTGACAACCGACCCTTCGACCGGGAAGCTGATAAACCTCTCCATCCCGTTCTTTGCCAGCGCGCTGCTGGCATTGCTCGCCGCGCCGTTCATTATGGTCTTCCTGCCCGAATCACTGCGCCCGGAAGACCGGATGGCGGCTCCGGCCGGAAAACGCGAATCACGTTTTTCCTTCGTTATCAACGGGCTTAAAGGCCCTACCGGGTTCCTGATGGCGATGGCTTTCCTGCTGGCATTTGCCCTGGCCAATATGGAATCAGTGCTTTCGCTGTATGGCGGCCAGCACTTCTCCATGGGACCTTCGGAGGTCGGCTTGTTGATGGGCGGGCTGGGATTGGTTTCGGTGATTGAACAGGGTATTGTGATCGGCCCGCTCACTCGCCGCTTTGGCGAAACGCGCATCATTCAGGGCGGAATTCTGGTGGGTATAGTCGGGTTCATCGGCATGGCACTGGCTGCGGCAAAACCTGCGTTGATCGTCAGCGCGCTGGTGTTCAATATGGGCAATGTGCTGCTCGCTCCGTCGGTCACCTCGCTGATCTCAAAGCGCACGCGAGACGGGCAGGGGGCGGCCATGGGTATGAACAATTCCTTCCAGGCGTTGGGCCGGGGAATTGGCCCGCTGTGGGCCGGCTTCGCCTATGATATGACGGCCACCCTGTCTTTCTGGACGGGCGCGCTGGTGCAGGCTATCGCCCTGGTGTACGCGTTCAAAGTATTCGGCTCTTCTTTTAATACCGTACCCGTAGAATCCGTGGAAACCGCGGACTGAAAGGAAGGTGTGATCATGGGTATTCTGACCGGAAAGGTGGCTGTGGTCACCGGCAGTACGCGCGGACTTGGGCTGGCCATCGCGCAGGCGTATGCCGCGGAAGGCGCGGCTGTGGTGATATCGTCACGCTCGGCGCAGGCGGTTGACCAGACCGTGGCGGATTTCCGCGCGCGTGGCTGGCAGGCCGCCGGCATGGCGGTGGATGTGGCCGACCTCCCGCAGGTGCAGTCTCTGGCTGATCTGGCAGTGACGACCTTCGGCCGCGTGGACATATGGGTGAACAACGCCGGGGTGACCGGCCCCTACGGGCCCACCGCGCAGTTCGATCCGCGCGTGTTTGAGGGTGTGGTACACACCAATATTCTGGGCACGTATTATGGCTCGATCACGGCGTTGTCCCGCTTTGAAAAACAGGGCGGCGGCAAGCTGATCAACATGCTGGGCATGGGCTACAACAAACCCGCGCCGTGGCAAAACGCGTACGGCTCGTCAAAAGTATGGATCCGGTACTTCACGAAGGCGCTGGCGGCAGAGAACAAAGGCAAGCCGGGCATTGGCATCTTCGCGCTCAACCCCGGCATGGTGCTCACAGACCTGCTGGTGCGCAATGAGGTGATCGCCGGCAGTGAAGAAAAGCTGAAAGCGTTCCCCGTCATCGTGCGCATGTGGGCCAAACCGGCGGAGGTGCCGGCGAAGAAAGCCGTGTGGCTGGCCGGCCCGGCTACGGACGGCAAGACCGGCATTGAAGGGAATGTGTTTACCACCGGCGTGCTGGTGGGCGGCGCGTTACGCGAACTCTGGTGGAAGGTCACTGGAACGGCGCCGAAGACCAGCGACGTGGATATGACCACGGTTGCCCCCTGGCAGCCGGATTAATGATGGAGGCATAGGATGACCCCGGAATCACGAACGATGGTGGAACTGGTTTTCAATATCGCCTATCTGCTGACCATCTGGACGGTGGTGGGATTTATGCTGGCGCGTTACGGCAAGACCGCCGCGTCAGATCGGCCGGTGTTCAAACGGCTGCTGTGGATGTTCGCGCTGCTGGCGCTGGGTGACAGCGGCCACGTGGGCTTCAGGGCGTTCGCCATTTTGAACGGCGGGCTGGAAGCCAATTCCACGCTGGTGGGCATCGGGGCGCTGAGCACCGCGGTGACCGTCACTGTGTTTTACATGCTGCTGATGGACGTATGGCGGGTGCGCTTCAATAAGAAGATGGGCTGGTTCCAGTGGGCGCTGATCGCCGCCGGCCTGATCCGCCTGGCCGTGATGGCTTTCCCGCAGAACCAGTGGGAGGCGCTGACGCCGCCCTATGGCTGGAGCCTGCTGCGCAACAGTTTTCTGGTGGTGCAGGGGCTGGGTGTGATGGCGCTGATCCTGCGCGATTCGCGCAAAGCGGGTGATAAGCCCTTCGAGCTCATCGGCTGGATGATCGCCCTATCGTACCTGTTCTACGCGCCGGTGATCCTGTGGTCGGCGGCCGTCCCGTTGCTGGGTATGCTGATGATCCCCAAGACCTGCGCGTATGTGGCCGCGGCATTCATCGCCCTGCGGATGATGGGGAAGAGCGGGATATAAATGTGTTGGGTTGCTGAAATTTAACACCCGGTCCCTGAGCCTGTCGAAGGGACCGGGTGTTTTTGTACCTATCCTTCCCCATTCGGGTGATTTTCCCCGCAACCGGTTCTCACCCGCGTTCCTTCCTTATATAATAACGGCATGAACATCCACATACTCATGCACGAATCCTTCGAAGCGCCCGGCGCCATTCTCACCTGGGGCGTGGAGCACCGTCACACCCTCACCTTTACCCGTTTTTACCGCGGTGACGCGCTGCCGCCCACCACCGCCGGGCTGGACTACCTGATCGTGATGGGCGGGCCGCAAAGCCCGGCCACCACCGAAGCGGAATGCCCGCATTTCCACGCGAAGGAAGAAATTGACTTCATCCGTGACTGCGTATACACGGACAAGTACGTGCTGGGTGTGTGCCTGGGCGCGCAGCTCATTGGTGAGTCGCTGGGCGGACCGTTTGAGCACAGCCCGCAGCGTGAGATCGGCGTGTTTGACGTCACCCTCACGGAAGAGGGCCGGGCGGATCCGGTGTTCGCGTCGTTCCCGCTTATCTTCCCCTCCGGCCACTGGCACGGTGACATGCCCGGCCTGACGCGCGATTCCGCCGTGCTGGCTGCCAGCAAAGGCTGCCCCCGGCAGATCGTGCGCTACACGCCGAAGGTGTACGGTTTCCAGTGCCATCTGGAATTCACCCGCGAAGCGGTGGAGGGGATGATCGTCAATTGCGGTGACGAACTGGAGGCGTACAAAACCCAGCCGTTTGTGCAGAACGCCGCCGTGCTGCGGAGTCACAATTACACGGAAATTAACATGTACCTGTATCGTTTTCTGGACGCGATGCAGTCACAATTTGAGGCGGAGAGGAAAGGGTAATTATTATTTAATACCAAAAGTCTTTTTAAGAACTTCAGGCAGGTCACCCACATATGTAAAAACTAACCGCTGACCAGCCCTCGTGCAGGCCATATATATCTTTTTTGTATTTTCCAGGATCATCTCTTCCCGTTCATCATCAGCAAGCCGTAATGATTGTTCTTCTTCAAATAACTCACGTAGACCAACTAGAAAAACAATAGGGCTTTCCAGCCCTGCGCCTGCATTCAGGGTTGTAACGCGAACATAATTCCCCGGGTAAGTCTCTTTGGGATCGCCTGCCGCATTTTTGTCAATTCTGTTGTTTATGGCTATTATTAAGGCTTCAACTCCCTGCCCGTTGGCATGTAAGATTAACAGATCTTTCTTGGGATACCCTTTGTTTACAAACTCAGCAATTTCATTGGAAACCCGGGCAATTTCATCCTGCGAACTCTCAAGGGTGATGATTTGCGGAATAACCCCGGTTGACGACATGTTGATCAAATCTGGTTTTAATACATCTTCGTCATTCTCGTTCGGGAGCCGTAATCGATAAAAAAGCGATGCAAATTGAAGAATTTCAAGTGTGGTTCTATAGCTGCGGCGAAGTTGATGCGAATGGCCTCGCGCGTCAAGTCCGAGTGATTTCCATGTCGCCTTTCGCCCTAGAAAACCTTGAGTTGGATCAGCAACCATAAATAGGTGTGAATTACGGGAATTTAAAGTTTTCTGAATTAAGCTTATCCAGATAGGAGCAAAAAATTGAGCTTCATCGATCATGATAAAGTCATACTTAGGTAGAGAAGCTTTTCCTTCTTCGAGGAATTTCCATAACAAACGTGGAATATCACCCCAATCAACAAAATTTGACTTGACGAGACTGTTCTGATAATCTAGAATAGCCTTCCATACCAACTTACGAAGATCGGTCGTTAAGCCAAAACCCCTGCCACGCCTGTCAATTGTTAGATACTCAGATTCCGTAATGCGATGCTGATCTTTTAACCAGTCTATTTCGCTGATCAACATCCTTTCTGAAACGGATGTATCTCGCAAATTTGCTTCCCAGCACTCGCGAACTATCCATTTTCTTTTTTGTAGAGAAATAGGATAATTCCAGACTTGGTCACCTGGCCAATGCTCTTTACACCAACCATTAAATGTTCGCCATTCAATATTCTTAGGTAAATATCCTTCCAGCCGATTAAATCGACTTTGCAGATCGTAATTCAGGGGCCTATTATGCGTGAGGACCAGAAATTGCCTTTCAGGATATAGATGAAATAATAGCCGCAGACGATAGAGGAGAATAAGTGTTTTCCCGCTGCCTGCTACACCGTTGATGATATTTAATCGAAAATCTTTTTCAAGATTTACGGCTTCTGTACTCAATTCAAGATCATGCTTAACGGCAATTTCCTGGTTGTAATCTAAAATATAGTCCTTCAATCCTGCCTGAATACGCCTTTCAATCGGATGTCTGACGGTCATCTCAGCCGGGACAACAACCTCAGGGGTAAATTCATGGCGGATCTTTTCGAGGAGAACAAGGTCAATGGGTAATTCGGGAAAAAGGTTCAACCATTTATCCGGTGTATCAGCCGTTAATAATTCACGGCCAATCCATTGAGGATCGTCAGATTCCCTTTTCAATCGGCTTTCTTCAACCTGTTTGGAGGGGATGTTAGGAAAGATTACCAAAGTCTCTAGGTTTGGGATTGTGTTGTTCGATATTTTCCCGATGAATGTCTGTAATACTTCTTTTTCATTCTTTCCAAGAGGAGTTTTATGATTATCCAATAACAGCATCTGAGCAGCCTGGGATGTTTCTGATATAGCTGAGTGACTAACCTTTACCAATACTGCCCTGCGGTCTTCCGTGACTATTAAAAAATCAGGGGCATTTATATGCCATGGGGCAAGGTGGTGCCAGATATAGTACGTATCGGGTAGAGATTTTAGCGATTTGAAAACACGTAAAACTTCTGATGGAATTACCTGCGGAGGAGTATCGGGTAAGATATGCGCCATAATCAGATCAATGATCCACCGGGGATTGTGAAGGTAATGCAATTATCTATCAGACTTTGTAACAATTCAAAAGCTTCAGGGTGAGCGGCGTCTACTTGATTTCCATCCAGCATATGGTGGCTTCCAACAAGGATCAATTTTGTGCGAGGCCGAGTAACCGCGACATTAAGTCGCTGGGGTTGCAATAGAAAATCTGCTACCTGCGAGGCAAATGCCGGGCTTGCAGTAGTGAAAGAGAAAATTACAATTTCTTTTTCCTGTCCCTGCATTCTATCGACAGTATCAACGATAATTTTTTTCCAGATATTTTCATCTTTAATTATTCGCCTGAGCAAACTTCGGATCAATCTGCTTTGGGCGCGGTAGGGAACAACCACACCGATTTCCTCTGGCGGTATTTTATGTTCCAGTAGGGAAATTAATAATTCAATCACAGATTCAGCCTCAGTCATACTCCGGATTGTTGAATTTTTATGACAGAGGTCAATGAAAACCAAAGGTGAGACAGGATCTAAAACGAAATCCCATTTTGTTTGTTGTTTCGTCAGTTGAAGTCGTCTTTTTGCCGCTGTTTCACTCGGTTTCAAAAGATTTTTATAAAATGTTTGACTTGGCCAATCCGCCAACTCATCATTGAGTCGATACGTGATATTGAGAAGAGTCTCATTGCCGTATCCAGAGAGAAATGAAAAAATGGAGGTTTGGGTTAAAGTCTCTTCTAAGAAGATAGAAACAGGGGGAAGCTGATATTCATCGCCAATAAAAATATATGTGTTAGCTGCCATCATTCCCATAATCCCCAACGGAATCGTTACTTGAGACGCTTCATCGAAGATTACAGTATCAAACTCCACATTTGCCAAACGTTTTGAATGAACGGCAAAAGGTGTCGCCCCCACGATATACCCATCTTTTAAATCTCCAAAATGGGATTTCGTAAATGTATCAAAGTTTGGAACCTGGAGATCAGATATATGTCGTTCTTCTCCGATTTTGCAGACAGGTAGACTCTCATCAACTTTTTGGATTTTATTCAATGCGTTATGAATAGCTCTGTGAGTGAGCGCTGTAACCAGAACGCGTTGACCATCGTCGACCAGCAGTTTTGCCAGGTATGCCAGCATCAAGGTTTTACCGGTGCCAGGCGGCCCTTGAATCATGTGCATCAAATTCGTGGCATATGATTGTGCGACAGATTCAATCTGACTTTCGTTCAATCCGGAGTCTGAAAGCAGCTCACGCGCGCGTTCGTAGCGAGCAAAATCAACCTGAGGAGTAAGGGTTCCTTCTAATAATGGAAGGATTCTAGTCCTCCCGCGCAAGGAATCCGCGACTGTATCGAGGGTATCCAATAAAAATGGGCTTACATCGTACCAGTCTTGATCCAGAATCCATCTATCAGGGTATTGCATCAGAATTAACTCATTTCCCCTGATAATGCTCACTTCCAGTTCGGTTTCCCCATCATATTGAAGTTCAACATGTAAGGAATTTGGATCCTGGGGTATCCCCCGGTGTAGTAAAAGCAGGTCCCCTTCACGGAAACGGGAGACATTTGTGTAACATACTAATTTTATTAATCCTTTGTCACATCTTTCAACCCTTAGACCTTCAATTGCCCACCCTTTGGCAACTCGTTCCGCAAGTGGATGTGACCATTGGCGCTCAAGAACTGTACGTTGAGTCTCAGCCTCTGATTTAATATATGTACGAAGACGGTTTAATAACTCGGCAGATGTAGGCATTAGATAGAAAAACCTATTTATTTACCCCACAATCATATAATTTGGTTTAGTCTATCATATTGTTGAAATATAGAAATATTTAGGTAATTTGTCTTAAATAAATAGAATTTACGTGAATATGATAATATTCATCTATTAAGTGTGGTATGTAATCGGACACAAAGTAACCTTAAATAATGGACGACCCGATATGCTCAACACAGTCACCCGCCTTGACCGCGAGAAACAGACCATCGGCCTGATGATCGCCATCTATTGCCATGACAACCACCACCCCCCGGCTGAATTATGTGACGATTGCCAGGCCCTGCTCGATTACGCCCTGAAACGCCTGGATAACTGCAAGTTTCAGCAGAACAAACCGGTGTGTGGACGTTGCACCGTGCACTGTTACAAACCAGATATGCGCGAGAAGGTGCGGCAGGTGATGCGCTACGCCGGCCCGCGTATTCTCTGGCATCACCCGTTACTGGCGCTGCGTCACCTGTGGGACGAAGTCACCCGAAAGCCGGCTAAGAAGTAACTTCGGTGGGACAGGTCAACGCCTGCCCAGCCACCGGTTGACGTGCTGCCGGTATTTCACAAACTCATCCCCGAATTTCGCTTCGAGGTAGCGTTCTTCGTGCACGATCAACACAACATGGCACGCGATAACGCCAACCGCGGTGGCGCCCAGCGCCCAGGGGTTATTCAATGCGAAGGCCAACCCGGCAAACAACAGAACAGCCGCCAGGTATAAAGGGTTGCGTGAAACGCCGAACACACCCGTGGTCACCAGCCTCGTGGTGGGCTGGCCGGGGTCGGTGGGCTGCTCAAAGCGGCCCAGTTCACGGCGCGCGGCGGAGAGAAGGCTCAACCCGGCGATGACAAGCACCACACCGGCGGCGATCCCAACCGGTTGGTAAACGGCCGGATACAGGGCCGCAGGATAGGCGATACTCAGCCCGATGCCGATCAGGAAAGGAACACAGAAGACGACTTCGCCGATCTGCCAGTTACTATTGTGCGCGGATTGACCATTCATATTGGTTTACGGGCCCGGCGGAATGAGCACCGGCGGTACGACCAGCGTCAGTTTGGGTAGAATGGGGATCAATGTGACCCCGGGGACGGGTGTGAGAGTATCCACACTGGGCGGCACCACGTTGATCAGCACCCAGAACGGATTGCTGCCATTGGGCGCAATGCCGAACACGGTGCCATCGGGCGCGCGCATCTTGAAGAACCCCTGGTAGGTGCCCTGGTCCTGCGGTGACGTCAGCTTGACGGAGACGTTCAGGTTGGAATTGGGCGGGACGTTGGAATTTGTTAACGTGACGGCAGCTGGCGCGCCCATGGCGTCACCGCTCTGGAAGACCAGCTTGTACTTTGGCGTCCAGGTGCAGGTGCCCACATTCTTCAGGCGCCAGGTCTTGGTGAAATTGGCGCCCGGCGGGAAGGACGTGTCATCCGGCACGGTGACATCCGCCACGAACGAAGCCTCGTTCGTGCAGCCGGAGGGTGAATTGGTGATGGTCATGGTGGGCACGGCGGAAGGTTTGGCCGGCGCCGGGCCTGTTTTGTTGATCGACAGGCTCTTCATCATTGCGTCGAGCGAGGCCAGGTTGGGGGTGAAGGCGTTCGGCGGCTCGGTGTTCAACTGTTTCTGAACGTAATCTACATACGCCGGGTAATTGGCCTGGAATGTGGTGGGATTCGCGCTCAATTCCGCGAAACCGTTGTCACCCTCGAGGCCGGGGTGAGCCACCGGCAGCACCGCGCTGACGTAGTATGCACCGTCAGCCGTGATGCCCTGGTAGGTATAGAAGAGCAGGGTGGTGTCAACAGGCCAGGCCTGTTCGCCGTATTCCGCCAGGTAGCGGATGCCCGCTCCGTTCTGGAAGTTGACGTACCGCAGCCCGGCGCGCAATAACTGGTTGGCCGGTTCGGTCAGCAGCGCGGGGAAAGCGCCGGGCGGGTTGGGCACCTGGGTACCAATGAGGTTGTCGAGGCTTTGCAGTTGTTTGACGGCCGTCACACCGCCGATATCTTTGATATCCTGCACGGCAAAAACGCTGATACGCGGTTTGACACGCGAGATGGTGGGGTAATTGTCAAATTCAAATAGAATCATCCGGGGTGTGGCCGGGTTGTTGACGTCAACCGCGGCGTCAACTTTACGGGCGGTCACTTTGGTAGTGAGGGCGGAAGTGTAATAGAAGGAAATGTCATCGAAATCCGCGAAGGACCGGGTGACTTCAACCACGCCGGTGGGTGTGGGCGTGGCGGCATCCTGCTTCGGCTCGGCGGCCGTCAACGGGCCGGAGGGAAGGGGGTTGAAGGCCGATCCCATCCCAATCAGGATGGCGGCGGCAGTTAGAAGGGAGAACAGTTTTCTGGTATGGGCAGTATTCATGGTGACCTCATATGGTAAACAACATATTCAATGAAATTACCCGCTGAGAATAATTTCCATTGTACTATTTTCATGAGGAGCGCATGTATACGGTTGGCTTAAAAAGGCGTATCAATCATCGGTATGGGCGGGTGGCACCCGCCCTGGTATAGTGAGGATGTATACGCGTCCATGGAGGTGTAAACACCTTGCCCGGGGTGGATGCGATCCACCCCTACGCAATATAAGATGGACAACCGTAGGGGCGGGTGGCACCCGCCCGGGCATGATGGGGATGCGGGCGCGTCCATGGAGAACGTCCCTGACTTTGCCCGGGGCGGATGCGATCCATTCCTACGCGATAACCACCTGGTTGGGTTGATACCATGGGGATAATTGTGTCCAATTATGAAGATTACTGTTCCGCCGCGTTATCATAGTCAAATGAGAAGGGATGGAAAGCGCCCCACCGGAGGGCTTCCCGGACGAATTACTTATTTGATTCTTCAAAAATCAGGGTTTTATTATCAACAACCAGAATGAAGTGCTTCCCATCCGGTGAAAAATCCGGCGGAGAGATTCTGAGAATTGGCCCGCCCTGTAGCGCTTCAAAATCTGAGAACTTCATCCAGATTGATCTGCTTTTGGATCTCAGATCGTATTTTATTATGGCCCAGATGCCATCGTCAGTTTTGTCCGGGAAAAAGATACTGCTGTTATCCGGACTCCATGTGATAGGTTTATACATGGTTACAAAGTTCGCCCACTCATATTTTGGATTCATCTTTTTAAAGGAATTCCGTCTGATACTATCCAACCGGGGAGGCAGCGAATTGTATGTATAAAAATACTTATCCAATTCATCCATCGCAATAACAATGATGTCGCTAGTTTTGTTATTCTCGTCATACAGGTCAAAGGCAGCCAGACGCCTGTCACCGGAAATGACAAAATTTTTTGGCATGATATTTCCCAGATTATTGATTAACGACATCTTTTCTCGATCAATGACAAAAATTCCCCGTTGTTTTTTATCCTTAATATAGATGAGACTATCGATATACCTGGGGGCAAGATACCAATATCTGACATAGAAAATATTCTCATCTGCTGACCAGGTAGCTGTTTCAGGAATTATTTCGGGATTTAGGATTGAAAAATTGCCAGTAAACAACACAGAAAATCCATTCCCTTTTTCCCAAAGCCACACATCTTCCATTCCTGATATTTCTTCATTGGAATTATTTATCTGACTGTTTCGGTAAATCAGCATCCGATTCCCTGATGGTGAACGGAAAATCATATTGACTTTTCCATGCCCATCCTTTGACAATGAGTCAATAAAATCTTGTTGTACTCCTGGAGCGTATAAATTCCGGGCGGAATAGAGGGTTCTTTTTTTCAGGTCAACATAAGAAATGTTTTGGAACCGAAAAGTCGCTATATCATTATTGAACCAGGCCCACATGTGATACCCGACATCATTTTGAATTATTTGCCTGAATGTTTGTTTTACTTCTGGAGAGGACGATTTCAACAGCGGTAGTTCCTTGGGGGCTGAAAGGGTATAAACAAACTCTGTCGGCGTTGGCGCATCAGTGGATGTGGGAAATTTTGTCCGTGTGGGAAAGACCGTTCCTAAAGCGCTCATTGTTGACAGGTACTCCTCGGTTCCACCCGGACAATCATCAACTCTCCCCAAACATGATACATATGGTTTATCGATTTGAAATGAGGAAAGGACGATGAATCCCGCGATTAAAGCTACAGTGGCGATCTGATATTTATTCATGTAATGAAAACCCCTTCAAAATGGCTTCTAATTCCCACTGGATGAATAAATTGTAGCATGTGTTGAGGTGATACCTCCATTCCCCCCTCCACCGCCGCATCAACCGCGGTCTGCAGGGAATCATTTCCATCCATGATTATTCACCCGAATTTCCCACGGTAGATGCAAGCGGATTTTGGCCTCAGATATACAGACGCATATCCTTCCGCTTGCATCTACCCTACAGAATCGGGTAGGAATACTTGCCAATCCCCCAAAACAATTTTATATCCCGCTATAATCCCACACATGGACGATACCCTGTGCCGTGACGAATACCTGCGCCGCGTCCACCGCGTGCAGGACCACATCGAAACCTGCCTTGATTCCGCTCCCACCCTCGAAGAACTGGCGGAGGTGGCGGGGTTTTCGAAATACCATTTCCACCGCATTTATTCCGGTGTCACCGGGGAATCGCTGCTGCGCTACGTCAACCGTGTGCGGCTGGAACGCGCGGCGGCCGCCCTGGCGCACCGCCCCGATCTCAGTGTGACGGACGTCGCCTGCATGTACGGCTTCAGCGATTCGGCCGTCTTCTCGCGCGCCTTCCGCCAGCATTACCAGGTCAGCCCCACGATGTACCGCGCGGATTACCGCAAGAATCGCAAAGTTCCCGTTCCGGCGTGGACGTACAATGGGAACCAGTCAACCGCTGAACGCCTGAACGTGACGGTGGAAGTCACCGCGCGCGAAGCCATCCGGGTGATCTACATCCGTTACACGGGGACGTACTCCGGGCTGCCGGCGGCGTACCCCGGGATGATCCAGTCGGTGTTCGGTTTCGCCGTCCGCCACAATCTGCTGCTGCCGGGACCGCCGCGCATGCTCTCGATCTTCCATGACAACCCCGAATTCACCGAAGATGACCGCCTGCGCACCAGCCAGTGCCTCGCCATTCCCGATGGCGCGCCGGTTCCCGGAGAGGGCGGCATCGGCAGTCTGGTCATCCCGGCCGGTGACTATGCCGTGGGTCACTTTGACCTCCGCCGCGACGAATTCAATGCCGCGTGGGATTTCATGTACGGCCAATGGCTGACCAACAGCCGTTTCCAGCCCGGCGATTCGTACCCATATGAGCTGTACCGCAGCGAGCCGCCTTCCGGCCCGGACGGACGTCAAAAGGTGGATATCTGCCTGCCGGTCGAACCGTTGGCCCTGATGTGACCGCCTGAAGAAAACAACATATCCGCATGATCCGGAATGGCAAAAAGCTGCTCCGTGAAAATAAACATCGCGAATTCATGAACCTGGAGGAATTTCGTATGATTCAACGCGTCTACTGGCCAACCGAAAACTGGCGCACCGCCAACCCGGAGGAAGCAGGGATGGATCCCGCCATTTTGAACGGGCTTGACCCGCTCGTCCGGTCACGGCACAAAAATATCAAGGGGATCGTCATCGTGCGCGGAGGGAACGTGGTGTACGAGAAGTACTATCACCGCAGCACCCCGGCGGACGTCCACAACGTGGCGTCGGTGACCAAGAGCGTTATCTCGGCGCTGGTGGGGATTGCCGTGGGTGACGGCTTGATCAAAAGCCTGGATCAGAAGGTGATGGACTTTTTCCCCGAATATGCCGGCTTGACCGGCGGCTGCCGGGGTGACGTCACCCTGCGCCACCTGCTCACGATGACCGCACCGTATTCCTTCCCTGACTGGCGCGAACCGATTACGAAGCTGCCCGGCCAGAAGGACTGGGTGAAGTTCGGGCTGGATATGCTGGGCAAAGGCGGCGGGATAGGGACGTTTAAATACAGCACGTCTGGCGCGCACCTGCTTTCAGCGGTGCTCACCCGGGTGTTGGGCAAGTCAGCGCGCGAGTATGCCAATGGACGGCTGTTCGGCCCCACCGGTATGCGCTTCATTCCGGATGATCCAAAGCAGGGATTCACGTTCTTCCACATTTTCAATCCCTTTGCGAAAGGGTGGCTGCACGACCCGGCGGGGAACACCACCGGCGGGCTGGGGCTGACACTCTCGACACTGGACATGGCGCGCTTCGGGTACCTGTACCTGAATGGCGGCCGCTGGGACGGACGTCAGGTGGTGCCCGAAGAATGGGTGAACGCGTCATGGCAGCCGGCGGTGAAGGCCATGGGCGAATTGCAGTACGGTTATCTGTGGTGGCTGGGGGAGGAAAGCGGCGTGCCGGTCAAGATGGCGATGGGTGACGGCGGGAACATGATCTGCTGTGTGCCGTCAATGGACCTGGTGGTCGCGGTGGCGGCAAAGATGGCCCGCAATAGCACCGACCGGGTGGAATTGCTGCGCCGGTGTATTCTGCCGGCAGTGAGAGATAAGTAGATCGTTTGTAAGGTGGGTTGAACGCTCGATTATTGACCTGTCCACCGTGAGAAATCCCGAAGACATATATCCGCGTTCAACCCACCATGACACAATTTTGAAAAAATCATTTCCAAAAACAAAACACCAATCATCCGTAGGGGCGGGTTATTAACCCTCCTGAGCATGGTTGGGGATGTGGGCGCGTCCGGGGGTGTTGTTCCCGGTATGGCCTGAATCCCCCCTATCCCCCCTTCCGGACGGAAAAACGCCGTCCGCAAAGGGGGCAAAAAAAGGACGGGTATTCACAATTCACACATGCTTGTATCTACCCTGCCAGATTCAATCCTTTACCAACCGCGGCAGCAGGTTCTCGATCTCGATCAACGCCTTAAAGCTCTCGGTCATGCGTGTGGTTGACCCGAAATTCAGGATGATATGCGTATCATTGGCGGGGTCATAAAACATGTGGGTCGACAGGATCCCGATGTGCCCTTTGACTCTGGGAAGCCCCCGCAGTAGGAAGAAAAAGTCGCCAAACCGGATCTCCATCATTCCCAGGCCGTAGTAGATCCCGGGGTTGAACTTGTTGGGGCACACATCCATCTCCCGCAGCACAGCCGCGTCGATCAGTCTATTTTCCCGCAGAGCAATGTCAAATTTCAGCAGATCATCCGGCGTGGTGACGATCCCGCCGCCGGCCCAGTCACAGCTCAGGCTTTCAAATCGGCTGACCTCCAGCCGGTCAAACCAGATCGGTTCGATCCGGCGGTCATTGCCATTCAACGGCCGGTTGAAAAACATCAGGTATGTATCCATCATCTGGAGAGGGCGGAAGAATTCGTCCTCCAGATTCTGCCCGAACGGTTTGCCCGTCACCGCTTCAATGAGCATCCCGAGAAGGATGTATCCGGCATCCGAGTAGTTGTATTTTTCTCCGGGCGCGGCAACAGCCTGCTGGCGTTCACGCGTAAAATCGATCAGCATCTGCGGGGTCCAATGCGTATCGGGGTGTTCGATCACATCTTTGAGCATCGTCGGCCCGTACAGCGTTTTGCCTTCAAAGTAATCGGCAATGCCTGAGGTGTGGCCCAGCAGATGCCGTATGGTGACATCCTTCTGGTGGTCAACTTTGCGGTACACAAACAGGTTGTCCAGTGCTCCGGCGGGGAGGTATGAATAGACGGGATCGTCAATGGAGAAATTGCCGCGGGCGGACAGCATCTGCACCAGAACGGCAGTAAACACCTTGCCGATGCTGGCAATATGGTACGGCGCGTCACCGCGATTCGCGGGGTACGTGTAGTCCAATCCGGATGACGGCGAATAGACCCGCACCAGCGTGCTCCGGCTGGGGTTTTTCTGGTGCAGTTTCGCGAAATAGCTGTCCAGGTGGTCCGTCACCTGCTTTTTAGTGAGGGGTTTGGTAAAATTCATTTGATAATCCTTGGTATATTAGGTATATAACTAATAGATATATACCTAATAGTAATCAAGTCATCCTGTTTTGTCAATAGATTGGACGCTTATGGAAAATGTGATCCTCGGTTTGCTTATTGTTCAAAGCCTCACCCTGTATGAGATCAACCAGGCGTTCAAAC
The DNA here is from genome assembly GCA_964404415.1 of uncultured Leptolinea sp. GTDB lineage: Bacteria > Chloroflexota > Anaerolineae > Anaerolineales > Anaerolineaceae > Leptolinea. The sequence continues at coordinate 34,507 of CAYOKC010000011.1, forward strand.
AGGGGATATCCATGTTTTACAGCGCGAGCTACGGCAGCATTCAGACGGCATTAAAGAGCCTGCTTGCCCGGGGTTGTATTGTGTTTGAAGAACGGGTGGAAGGCGGGCGGAATAAAAAGGTGTACAGCGTCACCCTGGCCGGGAAGGAGGCCTTTTTCTCCTGGATGGTGGCAGAAACTCCTCTCAATAAGCTGGAAGTGACCGGCTTATCGAAGGTCTACTTTCTGGGTTTGATACCGGAAATGGAGACCCGCAGGGCGATCGTAAGCGAGATAGTGCAGAAGATCACGATGATGGAGACCGTGCTGGCTGATCTGGATACAGAGATCAGAGGGTACCCCATCCCGGGGGAGTTAAAAGACGTGGTCCATTACTCGCGCAAGACGCTGGATTACGGCCGCGGCGCACATGCTTTTGCCCGAATCTGGTTTGAAGAGCTTCTAGAGAAGATAGACAGGCCGGGGGATTGACCGGCAGTCTCAGCCTTCGGGTGAAATGTAGGTTGGACAAACCGCCGTATGGCCGGTTTTCCATCCATACTACTGTATTTAGCCAATCTGATAGCGGCGGATTGCCCAACAGGGCAAACCCAACCAGAAAACAAATCCATTAATTTGAAGCGCGCATTTCCAGCCCGTGTTGGACGAAACGCGGTATCGGGAAGGGATCAGCACGTGCGATGCCGGATGTCAATACCTGGGCGTTTCGTACAACCTACGAATTACTTCAAAAGTCTGGTTATCACTTGAACCATTTCCCGTGGTTTGCTATTATCGAGTCAGCTTCCATCTCCGTCCCGGCCGATTTACCTTCCTGATCATAAGATGTGAAGCGTTGACCGGGCAGGCCATGGAGGCGGTATGGACAGGCGGGATGGACGTTCCTCGATATGGATAATTCTTCTGATCACCGGACTGGTGTTCAGTTGTAACCTGCCGGGAGTTGAATTCACAGATGAGGCAGGGGATCTGCGGAAAACGGTGGAAGTATTAAGTTCCGCGGTGGCCGGTAAAGATACACCATCTGCTCCACCCACTATGCCTGCGGCGAAGGCTGCTGCCACAGAACCCGCGCCGCCGCCCACTGAAGCACCGGAAGTTCCACCCACGCCCATTCCCCATAACCTGGTTCCGGCCCAACCCGGCTGGGTGGCGCGCTGGTTCACCGATACCGATTCCAGCCGCACGTCAACGGAAAACCGCGCGCCGGGCGGTGACGCCTTCAGTAAGAACATCTATGAACGCCCGTTCACGGCGAATGACATGCAATTCCGCCCGGATCTGGATATACAGAAGGCGGAAGTATCTTCAGACACAAATTTCATTTATGTCACCATCTACTTGAAGGGACTTAACCCGCAAACCTCCGCGTTGACAGGCCTCTACGGGGTGGAGCTGGATACCGATTATGACGGGCGCGGCAACTACCTGATCCTGGTGACAGACCCGGCGGGCACGGAATGGCGCATGGAAAACGTCAACGCGTATGCCGATTCGGGGCGCAAGGTGGGCGGTTCACGCCCGATGAATGCCGACGCGCCCACCGGCTACACAGGGTATGACCAGACCATCTTTTCACTCACCAATCTGACTGACCCTGACGCGGCGTGGGGAAGGGTGTCACCCAAAGGCGGTTCAATTGTGGATGTGGCGTTCAAACGCGCGTTGATCGGCGGGAAGACTTCATTCCTGTGGAGTGTGTGGGCGGATGACGGGGTGAAAGACCCGGCTAAATTTGACTATAACGACCACTTCACCCAGGCGGATGCCGGATCGCCGTACAAAGACGCCAATTACCCGCTGAAATACCTCGCGCTGGTGGACAGCACCTGCCGTGAAATATTCAACTTCACCCCCACCGGTGACATCCCCGGCATGTGCGTACCGCCGCCCACCGCCACCCCCATCCCTCCCACCGGCACACCCGTCCCTCCACCGCCTCCGGAGCCGGGGCGCATCACCGGGCTGGTGTTCGCCGATAACAATAACAACGGAACCCGTGACGCGAGTGACAACCCCGCGTGCCCGGGAAGTATATCCATCTGGTACCATGAGGGCGCGTGCGGCGGCGTGGCGATTATTTCCCCCGTCAGTCTGAGCGGCGGCTGCACGTTCTCGGTGGGCAACCTGCCAGCCGGAACGTACTGCGTTTCATCCACCGGTTATCAGTTGACCACGCCGCGCGAAGTGACGGTCAACGTGCCGGCGGGCGGGGCGGCCAGCGCGTCATTCGGGATCTATGTGATCCCGTAGTCAAATGTAGGTTGGGCAAACCGCCTCCAGCAGAAATCCAAGTTGAATCGAATTTATTAAATGGATATAGAGTGGCGGTTTGTCCAACCGGCAAAGCCCAAACAGGGCGCGGCCAAGTAGAATGGATACGTTCTAATTCCGGCCCATGTTGGACGAAACGCACTTCTATGAGATTGGTATTCCGCGAGAATGGCCAGATCAATAATCGCGCGTTTCGTCCAACCTACGGTAATCAGATTGCGATTGATACCAGATCGCATACGGCTTTAAAAAACTCCTGCTTGAAAAAACGTCGCTCATATAGGATAATAGATAATAAATGTCTATTATCCTATATGAAACAAATTGATCTCTCCATTTTTGATCCCATTCCTTATTTCACCACAGAAGCTGTGAGGCAATTGGTGGATGAGGAAAAGTTGGCTGACGGGACAATCGAAACAAACCTTTACCGGTGGGTAAGGACGGGGCGGGTCATCCGGTTGAAAAAAGGTATGTACATGACGCGCCGGTTCTATGAACAGTACCGTTCAAATGAATCGTTCTCACCGATGGTGAGCGCGATCCTGATCCCGCAATCTTACCTGTCACTGGAATATATTCTCCAGCGGCATGGTGTCTTAACCGAAGTGACCTTCCCGGTGACTTCTATCACCATAAAACAAAACCGGGTGATAGAGAACGCGACAGGAACGTATTCCTACCGCAATATCAAGAACGATCTATATGCCGGATTCTCTATTTCAGAGTATATGGGTATTCGGATAGCGCGTGCCAGCCTGGGAAAAGCACTGTTTGATTTTCTATATCTTCGTCCTATCCTGTTGAAGGGACTGTTAAAAAACCGGAATCTGGCAGAAGAACTACGGCTTGACCTGAGTGAAGTCCCGGATGAGGACCGGGAGGTTTTCAGGCAATATGTTGAAGACAGCCGCAGCCCTAAAATGGAACGCGTATACAGCAATCTGAGGAGAACAACATGGCGACATTGATACAGTCAATGCAAAACATTCTTTCACAGAAAGATCCGTTTCTGGCCAACGAAACAAAGCGGGTGATCCTTAAGGAAGTGCTGCAGGCTTATACTCTTGATTTTCTCTATAACCATCCGGTGTACCGGCGGTTGAATTTTTATGGCGGCACCTGCCTCCACATTGTTTACGGGCTAAACCGGTTGTCAGAAGATATTGACCTGGACAACACTGCCGGGATTGATATGGAAAACCTGGAATCAGAACTGCTTGGATACTACAGGTCGAGTATCGGGTACGCCGGTGTAACGGCGAAAACCCAGATTGGTGAATGGGGTGTGTGGCGGATTACACTGAAATTCCCGATCTTATATGAATTAGGACTGACGGCTTACGCCAATGAGCAACTACATCTCAAGGTGGAAGTAAGCCAGCACCGGCAGGTTTCAAAGATAAACAAAACCCCGGTTTTGGTTTACGGACGCAGCTTTATGGCCGGCCATTTTTCCCTGGAGACAATGATGTCTGGCAAGATTATCGCCTGCCTGGAGCGTAGTTTTCAGAAAGGGGAGGGGGCAAAGGTGAAAGGCCGTGACTTCTATGATCTTTTATGGTTCATGCAGAAGAACGTGCGGCCATTGGAAGAAAAACTGGCGAAAGACGGGCGGGAATCGTATACGGTTGAATCAGCCATGAACCTGCTTGATGATAGAGTTCATGCTTTGTCGGCAGGTGATCTGGCGGTAGATCTGCTCCCGCTTTTTGAACAGCGGACATTCATCGAAGCCTGGTTGGAGAGTTTTCACGATAATTACCGGGCATACCGGAAAAATTATTGACCACACCGCTCGAGGTGACGTTCAGCGCGTCATTCGGGATCTATGTGATCCCGTAAGATAGCAGGTTTGTCCAACAGGCAAGGCCGTCACAGGTTATATCTCTCAAATGTTGATGTATAGTTCCGGTAGGGGCAAAGCATCCGGTATGGGGCTAATCTTTGAAAAAATGATAATTTCCGGATGCTTTGCCCTTACGTGTCGCGGAGGAAAGCGGCGGTTTGCCCAACCGGCAACGTCAAAACAGGGCACATCCGAAGAGAATGGATACGGTCAAATACAGCCCATGTTGGACGAAACGCACTCCTGTGAGATTGGTGTTCCGCGAGAATGGCCAGATCAATAATCGCGCGTTTCGTCCAACCTACGACGTATCGGATGCCAATAAGCAACTATAATAACCGCCGGCTATGGATAACCAGACATTTCTTTCTCAATTGAACAAAACCGGGCAGGTATCCGAGTCCATCCTGCTGGGGACGATCCTGTCACTTTCGGGCGGATTCATGGATGCCTACACCTACATCGGCCGGGGCGAAGTGTTTGCCAACGCGCAGACGGGCAATATCCTGCTGCTGGGGGTCAACCTCTCGGAAGGGCGCTGGGATATGGCATTCCGCTATTTCTTCCCGGTCTTTGCCTTCGTTTTCGGCATCGCCCTCAGCGACCTGCTGCGTTACCGGTTCAAAGATGACCCCAATGTGATCCACTGGCGGCAGATCACCATACTGGCGGCCGCGCTTGTTCTGGCCCTGGTGGCATTCATCCCGCAGCCGCTGAACTTGCTGGCCAACTGCCTGGTGTCATTCTCGTGCGGAATCCAGGTGGAAAGTTTCCGCAAGATCAACGGCACCAACATGGCCACAACCATGTGTATTGGCAACCTGCGGGCGGCCACCGAATACTTCACCGAATATGCTGTGGGTCATAACCTGCGGTCCGGGCGCAAAGCCGGTATGTTCCTGGGGATGATCGCTGTGTTCGTGGTGGGCGCCGTGCTGGGCAACACAAGTGTATTAATATGGAAGGAACGCGCCATCCTCGTCAGCGCGGCGCTGTTGTTCATCGGATTTCTATTGATGTTCATCCATACCAATGATGAGGTGTATTCTGTTTAGAAGCAGGTTGGACGAACTGGTGAAGCCGTCACAGGTAATAACTTAAAAGATTCCGAACCATTTTTTCCAACCTGATATGGGGAAGAAAATGAAACATTCAGATAAAAAAACCGGCGGTGACGCTGCCGGTAAAATATTGATCGTGTATTACTCTTTTTCAGGCACCACCGTTCGGCTGGCGGAGGAGATCGCCCGTCAAACCGGCGGCGACCTGCGTGCTCTGGTTCCAATGACGCCCTACACGTTTGACTTCAACACGGCAGCCAGACAGGCCCGGCAGGAAATAGAGCGGGGCTATTGCCCGAAGTTATCGTCTGGCCTTGAACCGGTTGACGGCTACGGAAATATATTCATCGGCTCACCCAACTGGTTCAAAACGTTCGCGCCTCCGGTGCTCAGTTTTTTGCGGGGTGTAAAGCTCACCGGCAAAACGGTCATCCCATTTTGCACGCACGGGGGAGGGGGATTCGGACGCATGGAGACTGAGATCGCGAAGGAATGCCCGGGGGCCAGGCTGTTGCCCGGTTTCGCCGGTTCAGCTTCCTTCACCGCGGCAGAAGTCACCACGTGGCTGCGGGTTACAGTCGCGGTGATATAGAATCGCCATGGCCGTAAATGCATACAATACAGTATGCGAATGGATGTGAAAATATGGAACGCGGGCTGGATCGCCCGATATGTTCTGGTTCCCGCCGGCGTATTGTTCGTCTACTGCGCGGGGTTCGCTTTGTCTGCTTATATGCTGTTGCCGCTCAGCGTCAACTATAACTTCGCCCGGAACCTGGGGATAACAACATTTGTAATTCTTTTCGCCGGCGGTGTTCTTTATTATGTTGCCCGCAGGAATAATCCTGTTATTGGCGGGATTAAGAAGTCTTCTCCGGTAAAACCCTCACCCGGTGACACCATCCTGCTGCTGCTTCCGTTGACGCCGGTCGCGCAGTATACGGTGATCAACGCGGGCATCATATCCACCACAGGCGCGGTGTACGTCACCGCTTTTTTCGGGTTGATGTCTGCCCTGTTCATCCTGGTTATTCCCCTGCTGATGAGGCCATTGGCTGATCTCAGAATGCTGCAGGCGGTGGGATCTGCGTTTGTTTTCAGCCTGACGAACATGGCGATCCTCAGCCAGACCCATGCCTGGTATGCGTACGGAGATGCTTTATTGCAACAGGCGTTGTTCTGGGGAGTGCTGGTCATTCTGCTGGTGTTAACCCGGTTGAAAAGCCGCGTTATTTTGTTCGCGGCGGTCATCGGATATTTTCTGGCGGGGATCGTTTTGCCGCTGCCGGATGAAAAAGCACCGGAGGCAGCCGGCGGCTCTTCATCGGAAGTAACTGACATATCCACCCTATTAAAAGGAAAGAACCCCGAGATAACTCCGAATGTGTATCTGCTTGTGTATGATTCGTACGCGCCAGGCGAGACCATGGCCGCCTATGGGATCGATATCGCGCAGCAGTTCGGGTTTCTGGACGCGCAGGGTTTTCAACTGTACCCCCGGGCGTATACCATCCACGCTGAGACGTTGAGTTCCATGAACAGTGTTCTGGCAGTCGCGTCCATCGCGGGCAGCTCTCCGAAAGCGGTATCCGGTGACAACCGTGTCGTGCGGCAATTCAAGTCACTCGGGTATACAACCTTTGGAATATTCCCCACCGACTATATGTTCCGCGACCTGAAGCCCGGGTACGATGTCTTCCGGCCGGTGTACAGTACACCGCCATATTACCAGTTGATCAAATCGGTGCTGATGGGTGAATTCCGGTTTGACAGCAGTTTCACCGAAATGCCTGACGGGACGTTTTCCGAAGCGAAAAAGGAGTTGCTGCTGCGAGCCGCCGCGGGACGGTCATTCGTGTATACCCATTCCACGCGGCCGTTTCACAGCCAGAATTCGGGGAAGTGCCTTCCGGATGAGATTGCCCGTTACGCGAAGAGGGTAGAGGCGGCCAACCGCGAAATGAGAGATGACATCCTCACGATCCTCGACCATGATCCACACGCCCTGATCGTTGTGATGAGTGACCACGGTCCGTACCTGACGAAAAACTGCATCGGACTGTCAAAAGGGTATACCTTGCCGGAGGTCACCCGGCTGGATATCCAGGACCGGTATGGCACGCTGTTGGCCATCCGCTGGCCGGACGGGGAATATGACCCGTTTGATGATATCACCGTGATCCAGGACGTCTTTCCGGCCATATTCTCATGGATGTACCGCGATACGGCGGTGCTGGCATCAAAGGTGCCGCCGGTGACACGCTGGGAGAGGAACATGGTCGCCGGCGCGTCTGTCAACAACGGGGTGATCAGCGGCGGAGTGGATGACGG
>CAYOKC010000012.1:0-15578 GCA_964404415.1 uncultured Leptolinea sp.
CGTTGCCATCCTTGGCGGTTCCAAGATCAGTGACAAGATCGGCGTGATCAAAAACCTGCTGACTAAAGCCGATATCATCCTGATCGGCGGCGGCATGGCCAATACCTTCTTCAAAGCCCAGGGCTACCCGGTGGCTGATTCCCTCGTTGAAGATGAAGCGTTGGAAACCGCGAAGGAATTGCTGGCCAGCGGCGGCACGAAATTACGCTTGCCCGTTGACGTTACCATTGCTGACAAGTTCGACGCCGAAGCCGCTTTCAAGGTGATGGATGTGGCTGCCATTCCTGATGGATGGCGCATTCTGGATATCGGCCCCAAGACCATGGAAGCCTACGATAAAGCCCTGAAAGGCGCCGGTACCGTGGTTTGGAATGGCCCGATGGGTGTGTTCGAATTCCCGAATTTCGCCAAGGGTACCTACGCTGTGGCTAAATCTGTGGCTGACTGCGGCGGCGTCACCATCATTGGCGGCGGCGATTCCGTGGCGGCCATTCAGGAATCCGGCCTGGCTGACAAGATCACCCACATCTCCACCGGCGGCGGTGCCTCCCTGGAAATGCTGGAAGGCCTTGTTCTTCCCGGCCTGGCTGCCCTGCAAGACAAGTAAACTCACGTTTCAAAGGATTATGAATGACCCCGGAAACCCGGGGTCATTTTTTATTCCAATGATCTTTTCTGGAACCATCCGGTTTTTGTTGTAGCAAACACATCAAAATCCGGAATATAAGGTTTAATATCGAGCAATGGTGTTCCATCCAGCATATCCACACCGGTTACATGAAGGATATTATCTTCGCGAGATGTCAACCTGACAACTGAAAATCCGATGGGGTTGGGGCGCGATGGAAATCGGGTGGCAAAAACACCATGCGCGGCGTCATCTAAAAAAGGCTTTACCAGCAAAGGTTTCTCTAACGGGATCTGGTGAAACTCGTAAAGCAAGTATATATGCGAGAATTCTTCGATCCCTTCCAGTCCATCTTTATAAGGTGCAAAGACTTCAACTGTTCCAGTCAGCTCAGAACGGGCTGATTGGATTGGGGTTTTGTCTTTAACGATATTTGGAGTGTGAATAATTCCTATCGGAGTGAATTCTGTCATTCCAGGTACCTCATATGCGTGCCATTGTGATCAATCGCACGCCTTTCACCTGTTTGAACGAGGCACCCTGCTGAATCGTTATCCTGGCCGCCTGTTCATTTGTTACACGGGAACCGGAGATAAATGATATGCCATGATCAAATAAAACCGGCGAGATTGGCGTGGAAGGGCCCAGAACCATCACGTGGGTATCCGGCTGGCAGTATGAAAGCAAACTCTCTATAGTGTGGTTGATAAACGCGGTGCCGGTAATGGCTACAATGTCAGATTGCGGTATGAATTCGCGCGCGGCTTCTTCCGGGAAATCGTCGCCAAAGGGTTTTTTCTCGATAACCCAGCAGTTATTGGCTATGGTCTTCAACCGGTCTACAAACGGGAAGTGCCCGACGATAGCCATGTTCTTTCCGGGTGCTTTTTCAGCAAGAATGTCTGCCGCGTTGATTTCTTTTAAATTCGCTTCATCAATTTCAATCAAGGAATTTATTGCGGCGATACCGATGGATGCTTCCAGTAAGTTATCTGATTTTATCCATTCCGCCAGCTCTTGCGCGGTTTTTGTGTGTAATTCACCCACTCCTTTAGACGGTGAGTGACCATGCGGACCGCTATTGACAAGCGTGGACCCAAGCCCGCTGTATTTACTGCTCACCATTGTCCAATGTACCCCGATGACAACATCGCGAACCGGGACTGGCTCTTTCGGAAGAGTCGACAGCAATTCATCCAATATCTTCATTAAATCATTCTCCAATTCTTTCAGGGATGTGACATGGACATTTCCGGATTATAAGAAGAACCTTCTTCAATTTCAACGCTTGATCCGGTTAGTCGGGTGGAAAAACCAACGGCTTGCGTGACCAGCCTTAAAAACTCTCCCGCTTCCATAGAAATACGCGCGTTGACCACAAACAAAAGATTGGTTTTCACAGCGGATCGTAAAGTCTCTACCTGTAGAGGGGGAATGGCGTTTTGAAAGAAATCGGCTGTAGTGAAGCTGATCTTCTGACGGTTTTCGCCGCTGCCAATCAGAAATTTTATGTGACCCACGAAAATTTTCTTTTCCATGATGGCCGCGATAATGAATCGGATTATTTCTTGAAGCGTTCTTACCGATTGTTCCGGGGATTTGGATTTTATGGTCAACATTTGATCCAACCAGGCCATTTCTTTTTCGCCGTCTTTGTATTTTGGGTAATCCACTGTGAATCCCGGGCGGCTGATCCAGTCGGGTTCTTTCTCCAGGTGGTTCATCCAGGTTTGGATGCACGCGGGATCATGGGAATTTTGCAAAAGAATAGTCTTGCCGGCCAGTTTTTCCTTCACAATATACAAAATCTTATCCCGGTCCGTGGCTGACAGAAGGTCAGTTTTATTGATCACCAGTAAATTGCTTTCTTCGATCTGTTTTGTAAACAGGTAATTCACATGGTCTGTAAACGGTGAGGGTTCCTGATAAAGCCATCGTGAAAATAGACGGATATCTGTGAATACAGAGAAAGTGGCTTTAGATATTTTTAAGCGGCTGTTTTTTTGCAGTGATGGAAAGATAGTATTCACCAGATCGACACATGAACCAACGGATTCCGCGAAGAGGATATCCGGTGAATGTTTTTTCTGGAGGTATCCGATGTGTTCTTCAAAGTCACCATAACTGCACCGGAAACATCCACCGGTGATCTGCCGAACGGGGATGCTGTGAGTATCGAAATAATCGCTATCCACCTGAAAGCGGCCTTTGTCATTGGTCACGATGGCAATATTGAGCCCTTTTTCTTGATAATATCGCGCGGCATTCAAGATGGCTGTAGTTTTACCTGACCCCAAAAAGCCATTTACGATATGAAGTTCCAATGGTGCGCTCCGATGTCAATGTGATGGTGGATGATCCACGGGAATCTGAAATTAAAGTTTAGAATGATTGCGAATGTAAAAATAACCTGATTGATACGGTACGCGGAGCAACCTCGCGGTATTTACCAGATCTTCGACAATACCCCAACTACCTCTTGCATTGACTATCATTTGTTTTAAAGCGTCTTCCCTCAGGGGGTGGACGGCAGTTATCGACAATATATCATTTGTCAGATCCCCTGTGGAGACGAACTCATCCGGTTCCGCTTCAAAGAGAATATCAAAAGCCGGAAGCTTATCTGGAATAGATCGCAGAAAATTTTGAATAAACACGGGGTCAGGCGGCTTAAAAGCAGGATCACAAGGAGGGCGGATGGGGATGGAGAAGTACGAAACAAACGCGTTTATCCCCGTCAGGTAATTGATAGTTTCGTCAATGATGTTGTTCTGGTCGTTAATATCTTTAACCAGCATGGTTTCAGTCACAAGTTTGCCTGAATACTGCTCCCGAAATTCCATGATACCGCGCAGTATTTCAGAAAGGTTGAGTTTGCCGTAAGGGCGGTTTATCCGTTTCCAGGTTTTTTCATCGACCGAGTCGACTTTGAGAGAAACCCAATCTGCCAGTAATAAATCATGTTTTACATCCGGCTGGTTGATAAGCGACGCGTTTGAAATAACGGCTAGAGGGATTTCAAACCTTTTTAATTCGTCTATGATTTCCCCAAGATGGATATCCAACGTGGGTTCACCATCAGGTACAAGAGTAAGGTAGTCAACTGTTTGATTCTGGCTTTCACATTCCGATAATTTTTCTTCCACCGATTGAACTACTGACTTAACAGGATAGAACTCTCTTCGCGTGCTATTCAGGGACGAGGTTTTACCCACCTGACAATATCCGCACGCGTATGTGCAATTTTTGGGTGGAATGTGATTTATTCCCAGGCTATTTCCCAGCCGTCGGGATGGAACGGGGCCAAAGGCGATCATATAATTCCGTGATTTCTATTCTTCCTCATCTTGAAGCAAGACCGATTGCGCGTTGGGCGAGGAGACCCATAATAGAAGAATCATCAGTACGGCGGAAGTGACGCACCATGAACAGGTAGCATGAATGACAAATGGTTCAAGATACGTTAAATAAGCGGAGAAAATTACACCGAATAGACACATTCCCCAGATTGCCAGCGTGCAATATCTCTTCCAACGGGTGGGGCAGATTTTTTCAATAAACCAAACGCCCAGAATGGCGGAATAACCGGCAATTCCAATGATGCCAATAGGTATAACTCCATACAAACGGGCATACTCACTATTTTGAACAGTAACACAACCCGGTAAACCAACCCCGCAAACCGGGGCGGTGGTAGTCAATTCAACGTAGGCAAGGTATCCGGCTACAAATAATCCCGCAAAAACTATGAGGGGAATCTGCCAGTTCCACCATTTCTGATAGAGGCCGGGGGCAATCCTGCGGGTCAAGCCCAAAAGCGGCATGGTTATTGTCAGAAGAAGCACGAGAAAAACAATTATGGCGTAATAACGGGTGATTCCCTCAGTCTGCATCAAGTCAATTATCGCGGGCAACCCGAGCAGAGAAAAAACAGGCAGAAGGATGGCATGCAACCCTTTTCCCTGCTCAACCAGGGTAGAACGCATAACGATGAGAATGGCCCCAACAAAGGTTAGTATGAGAAAAACCAGAACAACTATTGCCAGTGTATTCGCGTCCATAAATTCCTTATACGACTGATGCTGATGTGCCCCGGTAGGGCTGTCTGCGGATTAGTTATATGCTTTGCGAGTGGCTTCATCTGTCATAGTTGGTTTGATTAATTCCTGCCACTTCGGGGTTTCCCATGTATTGAGTTTGGTGTGCATATCCAGGTATTTTTCCGGTATGGGGTGAGTTCCCGGAACAACTTCAACATTATATTTTCTTTCAAGTAATTCTTTAAACACGTTGATATATGGGCAGGGAGGATAACCTACCAGGAAACCGGTGGCCAGATGAATCACCGTAGCCCCATTCTTGATCATTTCGTCGCCGGTGTATTCAATGTTTCCACCCGGGCAGCCGGCGCACGTGGAATAACCCACAAGTTCAACTTCCATACCCGAATAACGGCTGAAAGCCCCTTCGCGGTTCCGAAGCGCCCTGAAACATTTTCCACCCGCGCAAGTGCGGTATCTGTCACAGATAATAATCCCGATTTTGACTTTGTTTTCCATGGTGCGACTTCCTTCCTTATCCGGGTTCTAATTTACCAAGAGGAACATGTGGTTAAGTTAAACATCAAGCATATTTTGCAATAGAGAGGTCAACATTTCTGCCTGTGAATAGTCTTTTACAGTTACACTTTGATGCTTAATATCATTAACTTCACTGATGGCAGAAATGATATCTAATGCCAGGGGGACGGCAATGGGGCAAAGTGGCGATGAAGGCCGGAACACATAGGAAATGTTCCCGGTTTCAGAAATTTCCAGATCCTGGATCAATCCCATTCGGATTACATCGGAACCGGTTTCCGGATCGATAACGGTTCGAAGCTTATTAAGTACGTCATTTTTTAATTTTTCCTGATCCATGGTATCCCTTTTCTAAGTAAGGCTCATTATCAGGTTTTCCCAGATAGACTTTATGGCATTTGAGGCTGGTGAATCGGGGAACAATTCAATTACCGACTTACCCATCAGCATGGATTTGGGAATGTTCTCGTCAAAAGGTACTTCTCCAACCAGATCATACCTATTAGTTTTGGCGTAATCTCGAATTTGAGCTGATCCTTCAGGATACAGATCGGATTTATTAATGCATATTTTGGCAGGCACTTTAAAATGATCCAGAGTGCGAAGAATTCTTTTCATGTCATGTAAACCGGCTTGCCCGGGTTCCGCTACAACCAAACCCAGATCTGTACCGGCGCAGGCTGAAATCACCGGACAACCGATACCTGGTGGGCCATCTATTATTACAAGCGATTTTCTGTTGTCTTCCGCAAACAGCTTTGCCTGTTGTTTGACCATGGTAACAAGTTTGCCTGAATTATCTCTGCCCGGGAATAATTCCGCGTGGAATAGCATTCCGCCAGGTGTCTTTGACGTGTACCAATATCCTTCCTGTTGTTTTTTCATGGCAATGGCCTGTTGTGGACAGGCATAAACGCAGGCCGCGCACCCGTCACAGGCAATTGGATCGATCCACATTTTTCCCGCGTTATTCGCGGATGGAAAAATCGCGTCATACCGGCAAACAGGAATACAGGCTTCACACCCATTGCATTTGTCTTCATCAATTTCAGCGAGCGAGCCACCCCAGAATTCTGTTTGTGCCGATTCCTGGGGTTGAAGTATGAGACTTAAGTTCGCCGCGTCAACATCCGCGTCAACAAATACCGGCTCAAGTGGAGTTTTCTCCCTTGAACTCAACCAGGCCAGAGATGCGCTGATGCTGGTTTTTCCGGTTCCACCTTTACCACTCAATATGACCAGTTGTTTCATCGGGTGAACGTTTCTACCTCCGGGTGTTTTTGTGCTGTCTCAAAAATGAGACCATGTGTCAGAAAACTTAGCGCGAGATAACTACCCCGGCAGGCAAGAAGCCGGTCACCCGGATGCAACGCCAGCGTTGGCGGTAGCGTCAAAATGCCATCTTTCTCAATGGTCGAAGAATCCAGACGTCGGAGGTTTCCAAGGACAGAATTATTGAATAATTCTTCATGGGCCACTCCAAAGCCGCCAGAAGATTTGCTTCCGCGGGATATAGTCACACGTTCACCGGTTTGAAATCCATATTCTTTGTATGCCTCGGGCGGTATGCGTATCGTGTTTTCAGAGATGACTATCACCCAACCAAAAATCCATTTACCGCGTTTTTCCAATTGCGGCATCGTCTCCCTCTTTCTGCAAACTGTTCTCGATACCTTCGAATAGATCTGAAAAGAGATGCACATATCCCGGGTCAATTTCTGTGAGTAATTTACCGCTGGCTATTCCTTCCGCGAATTTCCGGTCAAAAGGTATTCGCATTAACACAGGCAACCCGTTGTCTAGACAATATGCTTCGAGTGGTGGGTACTCCTGCTTTTGACGATTGATGATCAATCCGGCTGGAATATGCATATCATTTAATATTCCTACCATCTGTTTCAGATCGTGTAAACCAAACGGGGTTGGCTCGGTGACAAGGATAATGTAATCAGAACTTCGTAACGTCTCAACAACCGAACAAGACGCTCCAGGAGGTGCGTCAAGGATGGTGATTTCTGTTTTATTGGCCGCTACCTTTTGTTTCAGTTGACGAATGACGGGTGTTGGCATGGGTTCGCTGATAGTCAGTGTTCCCCGTGAGTAAACAATGCCATCCGGGGTATTACCGAATTCCAACAACCCGATAGGGTGGGGAAGTTCAGTAATCGCGCCATGCGGGCAATTCCATGTGCAGCTCCCACAACCATGACAGAGCTGTGGAAAAACCAGAATCGTACTGGCTATTTTAGCCAGAGCGTGGAACTGGCAGACTTCAACACATTTTCCGCAGGCTGTACACTTGCTTCCGTCTATTTGTGGCACCCGGATCACGGCTTCCAAACTTGAGGAAAACACCGGGTCAAGAAACAGATGCCCGTTCGGGGCTTCAACATCGCAATCCACGTACTGTACGCAATGACTTCGCGCGATGGCGTGAGCCAATCCGGTAGCTATGGTTGTTTTTCCGGTTCCCCCTTTACCGCTGGCAATCGCGATACGCATAGCCATCCTATCCATGAAATACGGGCAGATTCCCCTGATCGAACATTTCAACAGCCTTTTTTACCGTATCGACTTCGGAGGTAAATGTGGTCATATTGATATTCGCCGCCTTAAGAGCCTGTGATGCGTTAGGGCCGAAGCTTCCGCTTATGACAGTCGTCGCGCCTTTGTTGATCACAAATTGTGCTGCCGCGATACCAGCTCCTCCCGATTCAGATATTCCGGGATTTTGAAAAGCTTCCCATGTTTTTGTTTCAATTTCATACCGGATAAGCCAGGGTGACCGGCCAAACCGGGCTTCCACAGGTCCGTCGAGCGAATCTTGTTTAGCAGAAATCATTAGAACCATTTTTCCTCCGTGATTCGTTTTGCTTTGGTTTGGATTAATTGGTACTGCTTAGTGCAGTAATTCTGTGTGATCGACCAATTTTCCGTCGATATACGCCTGAACGGCTGAATCAATATTTTGCAAATCAGTTACAACTGGTTTGATATTTAAACTAACCATACTCTGATAAGCACCCATTCCCATTCCGCCACACAACAAAGCATCACAATCTGAAATAATTGAGGCCATATTTACGTGTTTATTGTGAGAATCGGCATCCATGCCGCGACCTTTATCAGAGTGTGAATCATCGTTGTGCTGATCCTGGAAGTGAGTGTGACTCATTTTGTCCCGCATTTCACGGTTGGTGACTTTTCCGTCTTCGATAGTCAACACCAGGTAATATGGTGCGCGTCCAAAATGTTGGCTGATCATTTTTCCATCGTCTGTAATTGTCGCGATTTTCATTCTATCTCCTGTTTATTTACTTCTTGTTTAGAGAGCAGTGGTGTCTCTAAATAGTGATTTACCAATATTATAGTAACATAATTTTCAAAAGAGCAATAAATTACTAATAAAATGTGAATCTCTAATATTATTCTAATATAAACTATTGACTATAATAGAATAGATGTGTATAGTGAATGTGAAAGGAAATGGTTATATGCCGCGACATGGTAGAGGCTGGGTAATGGGTGGTGGTCAGGCTGGAGGCAAACGTCATTCACCGCTGGTAGTTTCATTGCTGGAACCGGCTTTGTTGATGCTGATTAAAGAAAATCCAGGACATGGGTACCAGATGATGGCAGAATTGGGATCGCTAGGTTTTGACACAATACATCCCAGTGTTATCTACAGGGTTTTGCGGGATATGGAAATGTTAAATTGGATCCAATCGGATTGGGAACCCGATGAAACACAGGGTCCTCCAAGAAGGGTATATAGAATTACTGACCTTGGAGAAAGTGTAGTAATGAATTGGTCTGAAGAATTTGGGAAAATCCAGGATTTGATCCATTTACTTCAAACCAGAATGATGAAGCAAGAAAGGAGTTAATTATGCCCGCGAGAGATGGTTCAGGTCCATCAGGTTCAGGGCCGCGTACAGGCCGTGGAATGGGAAATTGTTCGGCAGCCGGATCTTCGGCGCAAAACAACACGCCAGTTGTTAATCCTAACTTCTTCAGTTGGGGTAGACGATTATGGCAGACTTTCAGAAACGGTTTTGGAAACCAGGGTCGTGGCGGACGCAATATTTGGCGGAAGTAGCGATAGGTTCAAGAAAGGAGTTTAGAATGGCAGGATTTGATGGAACAGGCCCGTTTGGAACAGGTCCGGTAGGAAGAGGTATGGGACCTTGCGGAGGAGGTCAGGCGTTTGGAAGAGGGCGATTCTTCCGGCGCAGTGGATTTGGTTGGGGTTACCCCGGTTCAAATTTCTCTCCGGATGATGAGAAGAAAGCACTGGAAAACCGGAAGAATTTATTGGAATCCGAATTGGACACCATTTCGAAGAGGATATCTGACCTTCAGAAGTAAGCAAAACCGGATGAGCGCAAGCCATCCGGTTTTGGTGTTCAAGAAAACATATGTTAGTTTGCGTTAGCCAGGTTAATGTATCATCAACGAGTCAAGGTCTTCATCCAACGCCTGAAGGTCTTCTTCGTGCTCCACTTCCTGCTGCAGAATGGTGAGCACGATGTTGTAGGTTACCGGGTCTTTTTCGCGGACGAGCGTTTGCAGTTTCTGATATACGTCAATGGCGCATTGTTCACCTTTGATGTTTTGCGCCAGAATATCTTTGACAAACGGGCTGGTGGGGGCGTCGTACCCGCAATGGGTGTATTTATTCCAATCTTTGGGATCTATGATAGGTGTACCTCCCAGTTGAATGATACGCATCGCCAGCATGTCAGCATGGGCGAGTTCTTCCGTAGCATGTAAAACCAGTTCTGACGCGACGGCATCTTTCATAGGCCCTTTGACAACTTTCGAGCCGATCCAATACTGATAATAAGCCAGCCACTCGTCAGCGAATGCCTGGTTGAGAAGCTTAATTAATTCATCTACATCCATCCCCACAATTTGACGGCCTTTGGTACCCATGAAAAACTCCTTTCAGAATTTAGTCTTTTCCCGTCTAAAAATCCACTTCCGGGTTGATATCTACCAGTGATCTATTTCACTTCATTAATCCTACACCGATTCACGGTAGTCAGGCAACTTCGAGGGCATTACGCTAACAAAATTCGCGGGTTAGTCCGTAGCCCTGAATTGATATACAAGGAAATCGTCATTTTCGAATTTTGATTGAAAAAAGTCCGGGTTGCGGCTTATCATTTGAAATTGCTCCGCCTGGTATTCCTGATCATAATCTTTCCGGACAACGATCCAAGAAACACCATTTTTCTTCATCCGGTACAACGGATCCATTTCGCTTCCGGGAATGGCAAGGGCCAGTGATTTCCGGTTTGTGAATAACGCGAGGACTCGAGGCTTGAAGAACACAAAAACATCATCCTCCCGGGTTTCACGGATAATATATGAGAATAGTTCCTGCGTGGATGGCATTTCCATTGCCGATACCGGACGCGGGAAGATATTTTTGTATTCATAATAATAAGACATGCCTGTCAAACACAGGCATGTTATGAGAATGGCGTTCTTAACAAAAGGTAGGTGACAGACCCGCTCAAGCAGGTTTATAAAGCCTTCCACCATGATCAAAAAATAGATCGGGATGATGGGGAGAAGGAAACGGTATTTCTGGATGGAAGGCCATAGCAGCAGGGAGGCAAAGTAGGCGGCAAAAAAGATATCAAATCCGGAAGGTCTTTTTTTTAAACGGGTGAACAAGCCCGCGATAAAGAAAAGGAATGTGATCAGGAAGATGATTTTTTGCCATATTTCATCGCCAACAGGAAAAAGTCCCATGAAAAGCGTCAGGTAGTAATTAAATAAAATAACGACAATGGACATTGTTCTGGACAAAGAACCATTGAACTGGTCCAGATACGATCCTGTTCCGGGTACGCAGATGTTCTGAATGACGATCAACCCAATTGCTGAAATCAAAATAACAGAGACCGGGCGCCAATTCTTCTTTGGCTGAAGAAGAACCAACACTAACAAAATCGGGATCAGAATAATTCCAATGGTTCGAGTTCCATAGCTTAAATAAACAAATAATCCGGTCAACAATCCGTTTTTTACCTGGTACCCGCCAGGTTTTTCACCAGAAAATGTCATATCAAACCGGTAGAGCGCTATGAAGGTAAATAACAGAAAAGGGATATCGGAAAGGATCATCTCTGATTGTGTGAAGAATGGCGGAGAAAAACCTATCATTGCCAGTAATAATATCCTGGCAAACGTTGGTAAATCCTTAATGATCCAGTTATTCAAGAGGAATAAGAAAATAATGAAGCATAGAACGTTCGGAATCTTCAAGACTAGAAGGTTTATTCCCCCAAACACCATAATAGGTGCGAGTAATAGTGGATACACCGGAGGGTAAGCCCGCGGGCCGTATTCCGCCGCGTCGGGGTTATAAATGTACCCGGTCTGTGAATATGGAACACCTGTGGCAATATTTTTCGCGTGATGGATATACATTGAAAAATCACCGCCCCAGTCGTGCCCCCCATTCATGTTGAAGAAGTAAAAAAAGGCGATGAGCAGGATTATGAAATTGGGCGCTATATTCTTTTTAAAATCCGGGCAGGGTGAAAGGTTCAAATCAGTCATAATTCGATTCTGGAAGCAATGAGAGTATGCTAATTTTAGTACGACTTGACATTTTCTATTTCATCACACGCTTGGTTTGTTTATAATATGTCAAATAAGAGTGATTTTGGCTATTTAACGGAGGCAGCATGAAGACAACTGGCCGGATCATCAGTATTTTATTTGGCGTGGGTATGGCGGTATTTTTGCTTATCCAATTGATACCATATGGCCGAAACCATACCAATCCTCCGGTGACAGGTGAGCCAACCTGGGATACGCCGCGCACAAAGGAACTGGCAAAGCGCGCCTGCTTTGACTGTCACAGCAATGAGACAGTCTACCCGTGGTACAGCAATGTGGCGCCAGTCTCATGGCTGGTATGGCGTGATATTGAAGAAGGGCGGGGTTACCTGAATTTTTCCGAGTGGGAAACCGGCAGTAAGCGGGCGCAGCGGGCTTATCTCCAGGCTGAGGATGAAATTATGAACGGGCGAATGCCCCCGCCCATATATCTGATCCAACATCCGGAAGCCCGCTTAACCGAAGTTGAAAAACAGGATTTGATCAATGGCTTCAGGGAATCATTGAAGTAATAAAGAATAAATAGATTTAGACCCGTGAATACCCTATCTCTGTTCACATAAATCTGGTAAAATGCTTTCTTGCTACCGCAAGGAACTATTTTGGAGGACGAAGTTGGCTAATATCAAGTCTGCAATCAAGCGCAATAAACAGAATGAAAAGAAACGCCTTCGCAACCGCGTTTTCCGTGGTGCTGCCCGCACATACATTGCCAAAGCTGACAAGGCCATTGTTGATGGCACCCCTGAAACAGCCGAAGCCGTGAAAATTGCCATCAGCGCTCTGGACAAAGCAGCGGAAAAAGGTGTTATTCACAAAAATAACGCCGCCCGCCGCAAGAGCCGCCTGATGAAACGGTTAAACGCCGCGCAGAACGCCTAGTTTATAAATCTTTCCGATGTTTGTTGACATAGCGGGAGGTCCTCCTCCCGCTATTTGTGTTAAACCGCAACGACGCAAATAACCGGATCCCCGGATCGGGGCCATAGATCAGGCGTTGATGAAAGTGTTATAATCGCACAGCATCGCCCGTACGCGCGGGCTATTTAATCTATTTAATCGGGATGATCCATGTTTCTTTCTGAACAATCTGCCGTAGAACAACGTCTCCTTGCGTACTTCAAGAAGCTGAACCTTCCCATTGATTCAGTGCAATGGAACTGGATCCCATTCAGCGGCCAATGGGGAATTTCCACATCCTTCTTTCAAGCCGCGGCTCTGGAAGCCCGTCAGAATGGCACGGGGGGCAACGTAGGCCTGCGCGCCAATGAAATGGCAATGGAGGCCGCGAAAGAGATGCTGGAGGCTGATGGCAGCCCCCTGAGCGGTTTCGAGAAGGTGGAATCGGTCAAAGCGTATCTTAATTTGTATTTTTCCACATCCTCTTACGCCAACCGCGTAGTGGGGACTGTGCTTGACGAAAAAGAAAAGTTTGGCCGGTCACCCAGGAATCAACAGCGGGTGATGGTTGAGTTTTCCCAGCCGAACACCCATAAGGCATTCCATGTGGGTCACCTGCGCAATGTGATCCTGGGAAATTCTGTCTGCAATATTCTGGATAGCGCCGGCTACGATGTGGTTCGCGCCAACTATATTGGTGATATCGGGCTGCACGTTATCAAGTGGATGTGGAATTACCTGACATACCATAAAGGGGAAGAACCCGGTGAAGACCGCTACCGCTGGATGACCGACCTGTATACAGAAGCGGACCGCCGGTTCAACGATGACCCTGATGTGGAACCACAGGTGCGGGCCCTCTTTGCCCGTTGGGACGCCCGCGACCCCGAGCTGGTCAAACTGTGGGAACAAACTCGGCAGTGGTCACTGGAAGGTTTTGACCAGATCTACAAGACCCTGGGTGTACCGTTTGATCATTACTACTATGAAAGCGAAGTGGAAGATTCCGGTAAGGTCTACGTGGAGGAGATGATCAAAAAGGGCATCGCGCGTGACGAACGCCCCGATGGCGCCGTGATCGTTCCGCTGGATGAACTGGCCGGGACCAAAGAAAAATACCGCGTGCTGGTAGTCCTCCGTTCGGATGGCACCTCACTATATTCCACCAAAGATCTGCCTCTGGCTGTGAAGAAATTTGAGATGTTCCATCTCGACAAATCGGTCTATGTGATCGACGTGCGGCAGTCCTTATACATGCAGCAGATCTACAAGACCCTGGAGTTCATGGGGTATGACTTCGCCAAGAAGTGTTACCACCTGGCGTATGAGATCGTTAACCTGCCCGGTAATGTGACCATGTCATCGCGCGACGGAACGGTTGTGCTGCTGGAAGACCTGATCAATGAAGCTACCAGCCGCGCGCTGCAGATCGTTAAAGAGAAGAACCCGGACCTTTCCCCCGAAGACCAGCAGACAGTAGCACGCATGGTCGCGCTGGGTGGTATTAAATACTCTATGTTGTCGCGTGACAACACAAAGATCGTCACTTTTGACTGGGAAACCGCGTTGACCTTTGAAGGCCAGGCCGCGCCGTACATCCAGTACGCTTTTGTCCGCGCCAACAGCATTATGCGCAAGGCCGGTCAACAGATACCCGCGCAAGGCAAGGCTGATTTCGAACTATCCACCCAGGAAGTTCAGTTGATCGATCTGATCTCGCGGTTCAGCAACGAAGTCACCCGCGCGGCGGCGGAATACAAGCCGATGATGGTGGCGAATTACGCTTTCAGCCTGGCTCAGGCATTCAATGATTTCTACAACGCGTGCCCGGTCCTGACAGCCGATGAACCGGTACGAGGCTTCCGACTGCGCCTTACAGCCGCGGCGCGGCAGGCCATTTCCAACAGTCTATCCCTTCTGGGCATCGATTGCCCCGAAGTGATGTAAATCCAATTCATCTCCAAGGAGAAAGGATCTAATGGCTGGAACAAAGACGTTGATTATGGGAGCAGCAGGAAGGGATTTTCACAATTTCAATGTATTCTTCCGTGATAATCCCGAGTATGAGGTAGTTGCTTTCACCGCGACGCAGATTCCAAATATTGAAGGCCGTAAGTACCCTAAAGAATTGGCCGGTCGGCTTTACCCGGCAGGAATCCCGATCTACCCTGAAAGTGACCTGGTGGATCTGATCAAGAAGTTATCTGTAGAACTGGTGATCTTTGCTTACAGTGATGTTCCCCACGATGTGGTGATGCACAAGGCATCGATGGTACTGGCAGCCGGCGCTGATTTCCGCCTTATGGGGCCGAAAGCGACGCAGGTTAAATCGACCAAACCGGTTGTCTCCGTGTGCGCGGTACGCACCGGCTCCGGTAAGAGCCAGACCACCCGGCGTGTTTCTCTGATCCTGCGTGACATGGGATACAAGGTGGCGGCCATCCGTCACCCCATGCCATACGGTGACCTGGTGAAACAGAAGGTTCAACGATACGCGTCTTACGCGGATCTGGACAAACATGACTGCACCATTGAGGAACGCGAAGAATACGAACCGCACCTCGATAATGGTGTCATTGTGTATGCCGGTGTTGATTATGAAGCCATCCTGCGCCAGGCCGAGCAGGAAGTCGACGTTATCCTCTGGGATGGCGGTAATAATGACTTTTCCTTTTATGTGCCTGACCTGAATATTGTGGTGGCTGACCCGCACCGCCCGGGGCATGAGTACATGTACCATCCGGGTGAAACCAATGTGCGCGCGGCGGATGTCTTTGTGATCAACAAAGTGGATACCGCCGATCCGCAGGCTGTCATCGAAGTTCGCGATC